>DXLM01000106.1 GCA_019414725.1 Bacteroides sp. | reverse complement strand
ATTTCTCTTTATGTAGGTAGCACTTCGGGAATGGAGTTGCGGATTTAAGGGTAATACGACTTATCTGGAAGTTTTGACAGCACATCAGACTTTACTTAGTGCCCGATTGTCTCAGACAGCCAATTGCTTTAAAGAGATACAAAGCATGATCAATCTGTATCAGGCATTAGGAGGCGGACAGGATTTATAATATTTCTATTTGTTTATATTAAGAAAGCTCATTGACTGGTTTCTCCCTTACCCTTATTCTTTATTTTCATTTAAACATTCATATTCATATATCCAGGAGGAACAGTCAAGGGCTTTCTGCCTTTTTGTTAACTAGTGTTTTCTTAAATCGGTTTTCCCAATAACAGTTATCGAAAAAAAGAGTTTTTCAGATAAAATGTTATACTTGCTGGTAATCTATTTTTGCGTCATAAATCTTAATATGAAAGGTGATTTATGGCTGTCGAAAATGTAGATCAGAAATATGAGGTTACAGTACGGTTTCGTTTGATACGAAATTGTATGCTTTTATCGGGGATATCTGTTTTTGCTCAGTTATATCTCTTTCAACCTATATTATCTGATTTATGTCGTTTCTTTAGCATAACTCCAGCGACAAGTAGTCTTACAGTCTCTATAACGACGGTTGGTATAGCTGTAGGATTGTTGTATTGGGCATTTAAGGCTGATAGTATATCGCGCGAAAAGCTTATGGGCATTTCGCTTATATTATCATCTGTTATAACTATAGTATCGGCTTTTGTTGGCAATTACTTCGTTCTGCTGGTATTAAGCTTAATTAAAGGGATTACATTGGCTGGTGTCTCTGGGGTAGCATTGGCTTATCTCTCGGAAGAGGTAGATGCTTCGAAAATCGGGTTGGCCATCAGCCTTTATTTAAGTGGAAATACATTGGGAGGAATGCTGGGACGGGTAGTTGCTACCTTGGTCGCTGGTTACGGTGGATGGCAACTGGCTGCTTTATTCATTGGAATAGGGAGTCTGATTGTAGGTGGATTTTTTTGTAAGATGATACCGGCAGGCAAGAATTTTTCTGCTACACCTTTTACGTTCAGGGAGAAGATTGCTCAAATGCGTTCATTGCTTACCCAACCTACCTTTATCAGTATGTATATGATTGCAGCTCTCTCAATGGGAATATTTGTAAGTGTATATAATTATCTGTCTTTTCTGTTAGAATCACCTTTATTTGCCTTACCGCACCATTTGGTTGCAATGATTTTCATGATGTATATAGCAGGTATCATAGGTTCGGTTGTGGTAGGGAGTTTATCTGATAAATTTGCGCCGGAGATACTTCTACAAGGTACATTGTTGCTGATGGGAATTGGAATGTCATGCTTATTGGTAATGAAACTTTGGATTATAGTTTTAGGACTAGGTATATTGACTTTTTCTTTCTTCGGAACTCATACATTGGCAAGTCGGATTGTTTCTATACATGCACAAAATTTAAAAAGCAGTGCAACTTGTATTTATTGGTTGTTTTATTACCTCGGTTCAAGTCTTATCGGTTCGCTGACAGGAATTGTATTTGTAAGTAACGGATGGTTTTCATTGGTGGAAATCCTTTTGCTGTTGCTTTTTGGAGCACTTATTACTGCGTCATTATTCATTTTTAAATATAGATTTTATGAAAAAAGCAAAGTTTACAGCCATCATCGGTATGGCAGTGATGATGTCCATTCCTGTAGCTAGTCTGGCTGGTAATGAAAAGCAAGTTGAAATAGTTAATGAAAACATCCGTTACTGTGAAAGTACTTATCCGTATAACGGAGGTATTTTGATAGCTAACTTTGGAACAGAACAATTGAATCCGTTAAATGCAGAAGGAAAGGGATACATCCTTTATTATAAAAATGGTAAAATGGATACGCTGGTTCCTGCTGATGGTAACCTGAATGCTCCGAAGGGAATGTTCATGCGCGATAATCAACTATATATTTGTGATGTCAATAAAATAGTTGTTTACGATCTGGCTCAAGTTAGCAAAACACCTAAAACAATTAATTTGCCGGAAGGTAATTTGTTTGTAAATGACTTGGCAGCAAATGGTAATGACCTGTATGCTTCTGTGACAAATACGAATAAGATTTTTAAAATAGATATTACGGATCCTGCTAATCCGGGAGAACCTCAGGAATGGATAACTATTCCAGGCCCTAACGGTTTATTAATAGGTGATGGTACGATGTATGTGGCTTCTTATCCGGCTGATGGAAATACAAGTGAGAAGCATGTTGTCTATCGTATAAGTGATTTGACTAATAATCCCCAACCAGAAAAGTTAGTTACTGTTCCAGGACAATATGATGGAATCGCTTTTGCTTCTGATGGTGCTTCGCTTTATGTTACAAACTGGACTCCTGCTGGGATTAGTCGTATAAATCTTCGAAATGGTGATTTATTACCCGTTGGATTGTCATTGGAGGAAAGCTTATCCGGTCCGGCTGATATCACAGTTTCAGACGGGAAAATTTATATTCCTGATTTGCCAGCCAGTCGTGTTGTTATAATCTCAGAATAAAAATCTTACTGATAAGTGTTGTTTCAATACTGGCCAATAACCGGCTTACGGAGTCAGTAAATAGAAAAATTATCCTCTCATTCTATTCTTTGAACAAGATGGAATGAGAGGGTAATTTTTATGTGAAAGGGTACGAAAAAGTCTGATTAGCTTATTATAATCGCTTAATTTGAATATACAGACCAATATTTGAACAAATAGAACAATCTGATTGAACGTATATATCAGTCTTTTATACAAACAGAATAATATTTACCAATGGTTTATTCTACCTTTAGGTTGTGTAAAATTAATATTAAATCTGTTACAGAAATGAGAAACATTATTCGAATGGTAGGCATTGGAGTTGCTGCCTTATGTATGGTAACTCCTACAGTTCAGGCACAAGTAAAACTAAATGCCAATAACATTGATGAAGTTATCGGTGAGATGACTTTAGAGGAAAAAGTACACATGGTGATTGGTTGTGGTATGTCAATGGGAGACGGCGCCAAGTTTCCCGGAACAGCCGGACGGACATATGATATTCCCCGTTTAGGTATTCCATCGGTATACTTGGCAGACGGACCACACCGATTGGCTATGAGTGTGAAACGGGATTTTGACAGTCGGTTCTATTATGCAACAGAGTTTCCTTCAGGTACTACTGTAGCTGCGACTTTCGATCCGAATGCAGCGTATCAGGTAGGAGCTGCTCTGGGAGAGGAAGTTAAAGATTATGGTATGGATGTATTATTAGCTCCGGGAGCCAATTTGATGCGTAATGCTTTATGCGGACGTAACCATGAATATTATTCAGAAGATCCGGTTGTAACAGGAAAAATGGCTGCCGGATATATAAAAGGTGTACAAAGCCAGGGAGTGGGTACTTGTTTAAAACATTTTGCCGTAAATAATCAGGAAACAAATCGTAATAATAATGATTCACGAGTTGCACAACGTCCGTTGCGTGAACTTTATCTGAAAGGGTTTGAAATAGCTGTTAAAGAATCTCAGCCATGGAGTATTATGACATCTTATAATAAAGTCAATGGCAAATATACGTGTGAAGATATTGATCTGACTGAGAATATTCTGCGTGATGAATGGGGATTCAAGGGAGTGGTAATGTCCGACTGGAATGCAGGGACGGATGCCGTTACTTCCATGAAGGCTGGAAATGATATGTTACAGCCTGGACAAGAACGCCAATATAAGGCTATTTTGGAAGCTGTGCAAAACGGTACCCTGGATGAAGCTATTTTAAACCGTAATGTAAAGCGCATATTAGAACTAGTAGTAAAGTGTCATACTTTTGAGAACTATAAATATGCTAACGAAACAGATTTGAAAGCCCATGCAATCATTGACCGCACGATAGGTGCTGAAGGTATTGTCTTGTTGGATAACCGGAGTGCACTGCCTTTGACAGCCAATGTAAAGACTATTGCTCTTTATGGAACAACATCTTATGATATGGTTCCTGCTGGTATGGGATTCGGTAGTACAGGTGTTGGCTACTATTGTGTTTCTTTGGTTGAAGGAATGCGTAATGCAGGATACACTGTAGATGCTGGTCTAATAAAGAAATACAAAAAACATTTGTTTGATGAGCAAAAACGTCTTTATCCTAATGGAAAACCTCCTTTCTCACTGACTCCTCTCAAACGTGCAGAAGAGTTTGTTCCAACGAGTGACGAATTATCAGCACAAGTTAAGAATAACGATGTCGCTATTATTACCTTAGGACGAACTAGCGGTGAAGCTTCCGACAGACGTGTGGAAGAGTTCTATCTAAAAGAAAATGAATCAGCTCTTATTAAACAGGTTGCAGAAGCTTATCATGCAGCCGGAAAGAAAGTTATTGTTATTCTGAATATTTGTAGTTCGGTAGAAACAGCTTCCTGGAAGAATATGGTTGATGCTGTAATTTGTGCTTTCCAGCCAGGTCAGGAGGTCGGTAACTGTGTTGCAGATGTATTGACAGGTAAGGTAAATCCTTCAGGACATTTGCCGATGACTTTTGCTATAAAATATGGGGATGCACCGTCTGATTCTAATTTCCCTTATGATTATGAATTTAAAATGCCTTCGTTTGCAATGGGAAGTGGTATGAACTTCGAATCAAAAGAAAAGGAAGAAAAGCCCAAAGAAGCTGTTCGTAATGTTGACTTTACGGATTATGAGGAAGGTATTTATGTAGGCTATCGTTATTTTGAAACTTTTGATAAGGAAGTATCTTATCCTTTTGGCCACGGTTTGTCATATACAACGTTTAGTTTTGAAATTGTGTCATCTGATATTAATGGTGATAATTGTGAAATGAAGGTTGCAGTGAAGAATACGGGTAATTGTGCTGGAAAGGAATCTGTACAGGTATATGTTAAAGCTCCGGCGGGTGGACTTGAGAAGCCTGCTAAAGAATTGAGGGCTTTTGCCAAAACAAAACTGTTACAGCCGGGTGAATCGGAGGTTGTAACCTTGTCGTGGAAGTTGATGGATATGGCTTCGCTTAATGAAAAGAGCAGTTCATGGGAATTACCGAAAGGAACATATCAATGGATGGTAGGAGCTTCATCGGCTGATGTACGCTGTACGGTAACTCAGAAAGTGTCAAAGGCTCAGAAAGTAAAAGTTCATAATGCCATGATACCTCCATACAAGATAGCTCAACATGATATGGTAAAACGATGAAAAGAGGTTTGTTACATATAGCCATCTGCGTTTCCCTTTGGGGAGCGTCGATGGCTTCATGTGCCCAAAATCTTGTTGTTGACGTAGAAGGTGGACAGATCGAAGGCGTAATAGATCAAGAGGGTATAGTTGTCTACAAGGGCATTCCTTATGCAGCTCCTCCTGTGGGAGAGTTACGTTGGAAGCATCCGCAACCGGTACGGCCGTGGCAGGGAGTGAAGGCGTGTAAACAGTTTGGAGATGCATCTTTTCAAGGTGGACAAATTGAGGGTTCTTTTTATTGGAAAGAGTTTTATCAGGATGGTAATCCTGAAATGAGTGAAGACTGTCTGTATTTAAACATATGGACACCGGCATCGGGAAAGAAAAATGCTCATTTGCCGGTTATGGTCTGGATTCATGGAGGCGCCTTTCAGAATGGTTTCGGACATGAAATCGAATTTGATGGTGATGCATATGCAAAGAAAGGCATTATATTGGTTACTTTAAACTATCGCTTGGGGATGTGTGGTTTCCTGTCTCATCCGTTGCTGACAGCTGAAAACTCAGGAAAGGGTTCTGGAAATTATGGATTGTTCGATCAGCTTGCTGCATTGAAATGGATAAAACGTAATATCGAAGTTTTTGGAGGGGATCCGAATAATGTTACGGTTTTCGGACAGAGTGCAGGAGCGGGTAGTGTACAAGCTTTGATATCTTCACCGCTTGCGAAAGGCTATGTACAGCGTGCCATTATACAGAGTGGTGGAGGATTGGGAGGTATTATTTCTACGAAGTCGTTGCAGGAAGCTGAAACGATGGGTAAAGCCATGTGGGATGCGTCGGGATATGATACATTGGAGCAAATGCGTACTTGTCCGGTAGAGCATTTTCAGGAAGTGATGATGAACTACATGAAAGTGCAGAAAACTTTTAATGGTATGCCTTATTCTCCTTGTGTGGATGGGGAGCTCTTAGAATCGTCTGTATATGATGTGGCATTGCAGAATAAGGAACTGGATATTCCTTATATGATTGGATATACGTCGGAAGACATTGCACCAGATCAAATGAAGCAGGCTGCTGTAAACTGGAGTTTGTTGCTTGAACGTCAGGGGCGGTGTCCAGCCTATGTATATTGCTTTAGCCGCGATTTACCTGGCGAAGATATGTCTGCTCCCAAAGGTGGTTTTGGTGATATGAAAGGTGCATTTCATTCTAGTGAGCTATGGTATATGTTTGGGACACTTGATAAATGTTGGCGTCCAATGGAAAAGGCTGATTATGAACTGAGTGAACGTATGGTTTCTTATTGGACTAATTTTGCTAAAACAGGTAATCCCAATGGGGTAGGCTTGCCTGAATGGAAACCTTGTACTAAGGTGGATAAACATATACAAAAGTTAGATGTGAAGTAAATTAAGGTTATATATCACTGGAAATACTGAATATGGTAAAGTCTGTTGTCTATTCTGGATAAGGAAAATTAAACAAACCTTCCCTTTGGAGTGAAGTTATGTTAATAATTTTATAT
>DXLM01000105.1 GCA_019414725.1 Bacteroides sp. | reverse complement strand
TAAAATATAAAGCCTAACCCTAACGACAAATTGGAAAGGGCCAATTTATCTTTCCCTTCATTCTTCTCGTCAGTAATATTAGCCGATTTCAAACCTTTTTGATAAGCGACATTCAAAAACAAGCGTTTCCAATAAATGCTGCCCTGTACGGCAATTCCCCAATCAAAACGGTTAATATTACCTTTAGGATCGTCCGCATCATCATTCTTGCCAAAGGAGGGACAATCATCTTTGGTTATGGTATGTTTATTTTCTCCATATTTATCGGGGGATACTGTCAAATATTTATCCGACTCATATTTAAACTTACCAAACAACCCATAAGAGAAGTAAGGCCCTACTCCCAACTGAACCCTAAACGATTCTGACAAAGGTAAAGCATAAGCAAATAAAATAGGAACGTCCAAATATCCCAGATTATGTTTCTGAGTGACACTAGTGCCGCGAGATTCCGTCACATCATATTTCTTATAAGAATCCAAATCGAGCCGATGCGACTTTTTAGTGGTAAATTTATCGTACTCATAAGTGATACCTTTCATAGAAAGTCCAACAGCAGGCTGAATACTGAAGTTTCCAATCACAGGAACATCTATAAAATAATGGATACTGTAACCCATATAGCTTTTATTATTATAATCTTGATCTGCCATAAGATCATTATACTTCCCTGTAACACTGGTCATATTCAACCCCACACGAATACCGGAAGTAGTTTGTGCTTGTGCCGTGAATGCACATACGGACATAGCCATGATAAAAAACAGTTTCTTCATAATGCAGTATTTTTATTAAAATTTGTAATCTTGTTTCACTCCTTTCATAGTGAACAATAAAGAAGGACGGACAGACCAAGTTTCATCAATAACATACCCAGCTCCTATTCCTGCATAGAAACCTGGATGCATTTTAGATTCCTCTACGTTAGACATGCTGCTCATATTGAGTTCAGCCTTCGCAGTCCACATTAAACCCTGTGCATACGATGTTAACGAAATCAGCATTAAAAGTGCTGCAATAATTGTCTTTTCCATACTTCGTAACAATTGACTCTATAAGTTTACATTTGCAAATGTATTGCAACTTTTATATTCAAAAAACCATCATTTGTCAAGATTTACACTAAACACACTAAAGCAGATACCAAGCAGCTAAAATTAACGACTATATATACAATAAATAAATTATGCCAATAAGACAAGCTTGAAAATTTGTAAATTAAGCTTCACATTCCAGCTCTATATGATATGAAATTGGAAGAGCCATCAAAAAAACAGTTCTACTTTTCACACCTCTCCAAGCTGGCAGTATAGAACCATTTAAAACATAAACAAACAAGCGTTCATTTCCAAAGAATAAACGCCTGTTTGTTTTATGTTTCACTATTCAGCCATATCAACAAATCTTTTTGGCAAGTAAGCTATTTTCACTTCTGTTGACGAAGCCGGCTAACTTAAACACTTATTTTATTTCACGAATCAACATTCCCGGATAAAAATCGCCACCCGATACTTTTCGGAAAGTGGTAAAACCAAAGTCCGAACCATAAGCCTGTTCCTCGGAAGCCATATAGCGATTATCCCAAATCAGATTTTCCTTAGGCTGAATCACTCCTACACGCTTATAAGTCATTTTGCCTTCTTTGCTCAATTCAGCTTCCAGCACTTCAAATTTAGACATTTCAGTGACTCCCTCTTTCAAGCCAATATAAGCTTTCAGGGGAGAAACACTGATTAAGGGAGTATTCACTTTGAACTGGTCAAAATTCTTTTGCAGACTCGCTATATTTTCATCAATGGCACGTTGGCATGCCTTTCGCACCATTTGCTGGGGCTCATCCAAGTTAATACCCAAAAAGGAAGTGTTACTTCCATCACTATGCTGGCT
This sequence comes from Bacteroides sp., assembly GCA_019414725.1. GTDB lineage: Bacteria > Bacteroidota > Bacteroidia > Bacteroidales > Bacteroidaceae > Phocaeicola. The sequence continues at coordinate 5,072 of DXLM01000105.1, read as the reverse complement.
GCCCACATACTTCAACTTGAACATCTTACGGTTATTATTGAAAGCATTCACCTTCTCCTTATTATCCTTATCAGTATAATATTGAGTATAGAATTTTGTTGCAGTCTCTTCATCCCAAACCAGTTGATAGAGATAAGTATCAATATTTACTTTAAACCCCTTATAGGATGCAACCATATCTCCCGTAGAATTACCTAAATCCATATAGGATGTCTCACCGGTGTAAATAGCCGCTGCCGCACCCAGTCCTTTGACAATTCCTCCCCACACACTTGAACCTTTTGAACGGTCAATATAGCGAATGTCATTCACAATAAGAAAAGTATTTCCAATCAAGTCCTCACCGGCATCTTCCAGCAGAGCGTTTCCGCGTTGAGTCTTGGATGCCAGAGCCTTGTCCAGTTCGGAAGCGTTATACAGCCCTCGTTCTTTCACCAGTTCCACATCACAGATCCCTGTCATGTAATCACGGTTAAACCAGCGTCCTACCATACGGCTGGCAATACCATTGTTTCTGATAAATTCATCTATCTCCTCATGGTTTTTATCCAATTTCTTTTCAGAAGTATAGATTACTTTTACACTTAAATCATGGTTATTATATTTATCAGGGACAGGAATTTTGAGAAAAACATCCTTTATTTCATCACCAAATTCTCTTCCTTCGTGATTGATCATCATGCTATAAAGAGAACTGCGGCGATATTTTATTTCGCCGTCTCCCTGGGCTTGAATTTGAGCGGCGAATACCACCGCCAACAGCTGTATTATAATGAATCTTTTCATTTTTCAAACATTCAATAATTAATAATCCCAATGTTTATCCGGAATGACAGAGGTTATCTTAAACATATTTGTATCCGGGTCAAAACGTGCAATCACTCGAAGAGCCTCTACTTCGGTCAAGTTCTTCTTGTCTTCCGCTAACATATATTGTTTGGCCAAGACCATATCCTCTTCTTTCTCGAACAAGCAAGGCACCAGTACCTTGCCATCCGGATCAATAATCCCCCACTTTCCATCAGACATCACATAAGCCATCTCATTATCAAAGTTGGACGCATTGGCAAATCCCTGCTTCAGACGAACAGACTTTTGCACCCCATCATAAAGATAATACAGGTTATCCTTTTTCACCCATATCAATTTCGGATCGACTATAGGAGCTACACCTTGCCACTCTAAAGGAACGACAACCCGGTTCTGCAAATCAATAGCCCCCCATAATTTGTTCAGGCATACGGATGCATACCCCTGATGAAAATTGCCTATACGGTCATACTTATCGGATACGATTTGTCCTTTCATATCCACATAAAACCAAGAAGCATTTTTTTGTACTCCCAAACGTCCATTGTTCACGCTGGTAAGCGAATTGGTATATTCAATAGGAATAACAACTGCCCCTGTAGAATCAATAGCGCCAAAAGCCGATCCCTTTTGTACCACCCGGTATCCTTCATTACTCAGGAAAGCCTTTGACAGGCCACCAATCACCTTGTTCCCCTTTTTATCTATGAAATACAACTCATCATCCAATGAAACCGGAGCTAAATTATGGCTGAAAGCTCCAAACTTTCCCTTTTCTGAAGAAGATATTCTGACCATCACTTCAGCATCCAAATCATAATAAGCTTTAGCTATTTGCTTCTTTTCCACTTTAGCAAGCCTAAGCATATTGTCTGAAGGAGGAAGAATAGCCTGATTGGCAGTTAAAGGAATAATAGTATTTCCATGGATATCTACCAACCCTTGGGATTTCTTATTAATGAAATAAAAATAATCGACCCTCGATGAAGGCAACTGGGACTCAGCGGCATGAGGTTTGGGAAGCAGCAAGCTCTGTATTTCCTGCTTGGTAGCCGGAAATGCAGACTGGTCTGCCTTGGTATAAAAGGCAGCCTCATCAAGCAAAGCTCCGGTTTTCTTATCTCGCAAAACAGGGAAGTTGCCCACATCTTCATACTTGGCAGGAATTATTTCCCGCCCATTTTCATTGATTAACCCGAATTTACCTTTAGACACCATGTTGTTCTTTTTATCGTATTTGCCACCGATATTAACCCAACAGATTCCTTGGTTATTGAAACTGCCAATAAAATTATAAGTAGGCTTCACTATGATATTGCCAGCTGAATCAATGAACCCGAACTTCTTGCCTTTCAAGACATATATCAGTTTCTTATTCAAATCTCCCATTGCTTCATAATCGGTTTTCAGGATTTCCTTACCTGTCTTATCAATCAACCCCCATTTTTCACCTGTATTGCTACTAGCTTTATTGCCTATGAGCCCACCCGTGGTTAGCATTACTCCTTTTTTAGTATTTCCACCTTCAGCGACGGGGCAAACCCCGTTATAAAATTCACCGATATATGTATATTTCCGTTTTGTAATGATTTCACCATCTTCATTAATCAGACTGTATTTTCCATCTTTTCCTATTTTAGCGATACCGTCTTTAAAGGGAGTAGCTTCATCATATTTATATTTTATCACTACCGTCCCGTCTTCCGTCATAAAGCCATAACGCCCCTTTTCATTCTGCACGGCCTTCAACCTCTGAGCTTGCACAGAGCCACTGACCAGCACCAGCAGACATAGAATTAGGATAACTTTTTTATTTCTCATATTCTCTTTATTTAAAATCATTTGAACTTGAATTAATGGAGCCAAGTAATATTAGTAGTAACCGGTTGCTGCCCATTACCAAATGCTACACCTATAGCTCTGGCAGCTTCTATCCTCTGCTTTTTCAGCCCCGCTTCATCCTTATATTTCTCACGATTCTCAAAATCCCAATCACTGGTCACCTTTTGCTTTATTTCATTATACAAAACTTTAGCTTCACCTTCACAACTGCTTCCCGGTTCAATGAAAACCAACCAGTCAAAAGCCTTTGAAGCACCTTCCGCATCGGGTGACTTCGCCCATTCGGATCTGGCGTATTGCATAATCAATTGACAATTATAATTCACATATTGAGTATAATAAGTGTCTATCAGTTTACTAGCTTCCTCATAGCCGACACAACATTCAGGAATAGAGGTAACATAATACAATGCAGCATCATACTCATGCATAGAAGCACTTTTTTGCGCTTTTACCAATATTTGCCTGTAATTACTATTATACCAAGAGATAATTTTTTCTTTCCCTTCGCGTATAAATTCTTGTATTTTCACGTTATTGCCATTTATTGCACGGAAAGCATTGATATATGCCCGGTTAATATTAGTACCTACTCCTTTTGCATCCACAGTGAGAGTAGAAAATACTTTCTGCCCTACTGCATCGCCTATATACAAAGTCAATTGAACAGTAAGCGCTGTACTGACAGGAGGACCGGACAATGTTTCCTTATATAAAGTATTGGTCTTAGCTGTGATAAAGAATGGTGTAAAATTGGAATTGGCAACACTCCCCTGACCGGCCACTGCCGCAGCTAAACGATTTCCTAAAATCTCTTGTACCTGGGATGGAAGTTCCTCTTTCTGGGCAGCTTTAGCTATGGTAAGGCTTATCTCACAATCCTGTGCTGCCACAGACATGACACAACATGCGCACCAAGCGGCAAATATCATATTCCTTATTTTCATATCTTTTCTATTTTTCTCCGATAACCAATTCAGCTTTACCTAACCCTTTCGTCATTACTTTGCAGGTAAGATTGGCTTTCTGATTGAGATATTTGCGCAAATCATTTGCAAAGCTTCTTGTATCTCTAGCCATTCCATTTTCACGATAAAGCGGAATGCGTACCTGCTCAAAAAGCATCATATTCTCAGTTGCATCAGTTAAACTAAAACGATGAGCCACCGTATTCTGCGCCACCCAATCTTCTATGATTTCCTGTAGTTCATCCCCCCCAAATTCACTTTCCAAATTAACGCCGCTCCCATTATCAAACACACGGACTTCTAATGCCACTTCACGGCCATTAGCCATCAAATCATCAAAATGTTTCTGTAATTGACTTACGAAAGCATCCATCTTGTCTACTACCGCTTCTTCCAACAATACTGCCACTTCAGCAGCCATAGAAGGTTCTCCCGTACCTTGCGTCGCTGCGACCTGCTTATTAGTGTAGGCATCCAAGCCTCGCAAAGTATAAGTAACAGAACGTTTGGGACCCATTGTATTAATATTCCAAACTACTTCAATCAGAATATCAGCTTTAGCTCTATTCATTAACCGATCCAAAGGAGACTCTGCCAGTGAAGCTCCCGAAGTAGAACTGGTAGTCATCTCATGTTCCGCCGAACTCTGCTCTATGGAACGAATAGAAGATGCCATATCCTTCAACGGAAAATCTTTTTCAGCCATCAATTCACCTATTTTCGTTATGACATTCACCAAGTTCAAATCATTATCCAATGCCTTTTTATAATCCGGAATTTCAGTAATAGTGCCTTGATTGTTATATTTTTGTGTATAACCATTATGGGTACACCACACATTAGCGGGAACAACCATAATGGTGGGTTTTTTAGCCTGCCCATACACTCCGGTGTGTATAAGTGCTACAAGAAATAAAATAGCATATAATTTTTTCATGTTTTTCTGTCTTTATGGTTTTAAAATTTTATCTTCTATCAGTTTCTGCTGTAATTGAGAACGAAGCACACGCACCGTAGTGGAATAAGAAATTTGGGTTTTATTAGAAGCCTTCGTGTTAGAATTTGTTTTCTTATCTTCCATACTTACATACTTCAGATATTCCCCTCCGTCTCTAAAAAAGTCGTTAAAATAAGATGCATACCGTTCCTGTGCATTCACTTCTGTTATCAAAGGGCGCACACTACATTCACGACTACCGGCAACAACACCTTTGAACAAGACATCTCTTACTGCATTTTTCTTTGCCTGCTCTATAGCATCTGTACGATTTTTCCCTCTGCCCCAGGCGCGAAGTGTTTCCGACCCATCCAGTTCTACTCCCAAACATTCACTCTCAAAGGAATGATAGGAAGAAACACTTTTTTTGCTGCTGCATCCGGCAAGGATAAGTAAAAGCAGACATCCCAATTTCCACGTATAAAACAGATGTTTCATAATTTTTTCTTCTTTAA
>DXLM01000104.1 GCA_019414725.1 Bacteroides sp. | reverse complement strand
CAAAGCGGCGCTGTTTCTTATTTATCTTCCGGCAGTTGGAGTTGGTTTATACTAACTCTTCTGAGGTATATCCTTTGGGCAATGCACGACAATTGTAAGCCGATGCCATAATTTCACCATATGCTCCTGCTGAACGGAGAGCGAAAAGGTCGCCACGGTGTGCTTTGTTCAAATCAATAGCCTTGCCGAATACATCGGATGATTCGCAGATGGGGCCTACCACATCGTAAGTTTCCATAGGTTCTTCCGAAGTGATATTTTCTATTTTGTGGTATGCCTGATAAAGGGCAGGACGAATCAAGTCGGTCATGCCGGCATCTAATATGGCGAACTGTTTGTTGGTTCCTTGCTTTACATAAATCACTTTGCTGATAAGGCTGCCGCACTGTCCTACTACGGCGCGTCCCAGTTCGAAATGTAAAGTCTGCTGGGGGCGCAGTCTCAGATGCTTGTGATAAGTGGCAAAGTATTCCGTGAAGTTGGGGATGGCTTGACGGTTGGGGTGTGCATAATCAATTCCTAAGCCGCCGCCTACATTGATATGTTCTACTATGATTTGGCGGGCATAGAGTTTTTCCTGTAGTTCGTTTACACGGTTGCACAAGGCTACAAAATCACCCATATCCAGAATCTGAGAACCGATGTGGAAATGTAAGCCTACAAATTTTACATGAGGCAATGTTCCGGCCATATCAATCACTTTGTCCATATCTTCCATGCTGATCCCGAATTTGTTTTCTGCTAGTCCGGTGGTGATATTTGCATGGGTATGCGCACCTACATTCGGATTGATACGGAAAGCTACACGGGCTGTTTTGCCTTTGGCGGCAGCCAGTTCGTTAATGATTTCCAGTTCGGGTACAGACTCTACGTTGAAGCAGAAAATATCATAATCCAGACCCAGATTAATTTCCCAGTCTGTCTTGCCTACGCCAGCATAGACTATTTTGTTTGTCGGGAATCCGGCCTTAATGGCTGCGCGGATTTCTCCGCCACTTACACAGTCGGCTCCCAGACCGCTTTCGCGGATAATTGTCAGGACTTTGTGGTTAGCATTGGCCTTCACGGCGTAATGCACGCAGAAATTATTGTATTTGCCTGCTTCTTTGTTGATGCATGACAAGGTTTCTCGCAGCACATTGACATCGTAATAGTAGAAGGGAGTTTCCAACTCTCTGAACTTGTTTACGGGGAATGTTCCTTTCATATTGTATTTTGTTTTTATGAGCAGGGGCGAATTAAATTCGCCCGAAAACACCAACTTTGTAGAGTGGGATGTATTCGGGCGGATTCAATCCGCCCCTACAGTAGAAATTATTTATTGTTGAATAAATGATCGCTTAATGACTGCAATGCTTTCTTCTTGTCTTCTTCACGAATCAGGAAAGAAATATTGTAGTTGCTACCGCCGAATGAAATCATACGTACCGGTATGTCGCGCATGGCGTCCAACGCTTTGGCTTCAAAGCCTACGTTTTCCCATTCCAGGTCACCGACTACACAGATGATACACATATCCTGATCTACGGTTACTGTACCATATTTCTTCAAGTCGTCCAGAATTTCATTCAGATGTTTGGTGTTATCAATGGATACGGAAACACCGACCTCTGAAGTACAGATCATGTCGATAGAGGTCTGATAGCTTTCGAAGATTTCGAATACTTTGCGCAAGAAGCCGTGGGCCAGTAACATACGGCTTGATTTGATCTTGATGGCAGTGATGTTGTCTTTGGCTGCAACTGCCTTGATTTTGCCTTTTTCCGTATCATTGGAAATCAAAGTCCCCGGGGCTGTAGGTTCCATTGTATTAAGCAGACGGACGGGAATATTGGCATATTTGGCAGGCTGTACGCAAGTAGGATGCAGAATCTTCGCACCAAAGTAGGCCAATTCGGCAGCTTCTTCGAAGTGCAGGTGACGTACAGGAGAAGTCTTGTCTACGATGCGCGGGTCATTATCGTGCATACCGTCAATATCTGTCCATATCTGGATTTCGGAGGCGTTTACAGCGGCACCGATCAGTGATGCGGTATAGTCGCTTCCGCCACGTTGCAGATTATCTATCTCGCCATAGGCGTTGCGGCAGATAAAACCTTGTGTGATATAAATTTCAGCGTCCGGATGTATTTCCAGCTGTGCGGCCAATTTTTCTTTGATATATACAGGGTCGGGCTCCGAGTTCTTGTCCGTGCGCATGAATTCCAATGCCGGAAGTAAGATGGCGTTGACCCCTTGTTCCTGCAAATAGTTGGTAACCATGTTGGTGGAGATCAATTCGCCTTGTGCCAGGATTACTTTTTCTTCGAACAGTGTGAAAATATCTTTTGTATACGAACGAATATAATCGAACTGTGCTTTTATAAATTCCTGTGTTTTCTGCTTATACTCGTCAGTAGAATAAAGTTCATTAACATGCTGTTTATATTTAGCCTCCAGTCTGTTAATGATTTCATTCGCACCTTCGGGATTTTTCTTATACAGATAATCCGAAATTTCAACCAACGTGTTTGTTGTTCCAGACATGGCTGAAAGTACAACAATCTTCTGTTCACCGTCGGTAATTAATTTGGCTACTTCTTTCATTCTTTGTGCAGAACCTACCGAAGTACCTCCAAACTTTAAAACTTTCATTTTTCGTTTCGTATTTTAATTGTTCCTATATTGATAATTAGCGTGCAAATATACAAATAAGACTGCAAAAATCAGCATTTTAGTGATGATATTTATCATTCATCTACTTATTCTGCCGTTTCTTGGGGTGTAACTGTCGTTTTTTCTCCTTTTTCGGTCTCATTTTGACTTCTTTCCATCCGGCTGTATTCGTGAGTCACTTCTTTGATATGATGATTCTCAAAGCGGTAGACAACTCCCGGATATTCCGACAGGAGATGCAGATTATGGGTGGTCATCATGATGGCGGAGCCTGTAGCACAAATGGATTTCAGAAGTTCTACAATTTTGCGCCCTGTTTCCGTGTCCAGGTTACCCGTCGGCTCATCGGCCAGAATAATGTCCGGCCGGTTTAGGATGGCACGGGCAATAACAATGCGTTGTTGTTCGCCACCCGATAGTTCGTTGGGCATTTTGTATCCTTTACCGGTCATTCCCACTTGGTCCAGTACTTCTTCAATGCGTGCTTTGATGGTTGCTTTGTTTGTCCATCCGGTGGCGCGCAATACAAAACTGAGGTTTGCGTGTACGGTGCGGTCTGTCAGTAACTGAAAATCTTGAAAGACAATGCCTAAACGGCGGCGCAGTTCGGGAATATGCTTCCGCTTGATGTTAGTCATGTTGTAGCCTAGCACCTCGGCTTCTCCTGACTGTATATCCAGCTCACCGTAAATTGTTTTCAGTAATGAGGTCTTTCCGGAACCGACTTTCCCAATGAGGTAAACAAATTCACCCTTGTTCAGTTCCAGGTTTACATCTTCCAATACGCCTAATTCTTGTTGGTTGATATATACGTTTTTATATCGAATGAGAGCTTCGTCCATCATTTTAGTGTTTTTTCCACGTAGCGCTATGACGTTCTTTCAATTCACGGGCAAGGTCCTCGATGCGATAGCCTTTTGAGGTGAGCAGTACAATCATGTGGTATATCAGATCGGCTCCTTCGTAGATAAGGCGTTCGTCGGTTCCGTTACAAGCTTCGATAACCGTTTCCACGGCTTCTTCACCTACTTTCTGTGCCATTTTGTTGATACCGGATTCGAACAGGCTGGTGGTGTAAGAGCCTGCGGGCATTTCCTCATGACGTTTGTCAATGAAATCTTGTAATTCCTTTAGGAACATGATGTCTTCTTTGTTTTCTTCTCCCCAGCAAGTATCTGTTCCGGTGTGACATACAGGACCTGCCGGATTTACTTTGATCAGCAGGGTATCCTTGTCACAGTCTTCTTTTATAGAAACAACATTCAGGAAATTCCCGCTTTCTTCACCTTTTGTCCACAGGCGGTTCTTGGTACGGCTGAAGAAAGTTACTTTACCAGTTTCCATTGTTTTTCGGTATGCTTCTTCATTCATAAACCCTAACATCAGTACTTTGTTGGTGCTGTTGTCTTGTATGATGGCGGGGATCAACCCGTTCATTTTTTCAAAATTCAAATCCATTTTTCTATATTTTATTGTTATATTATCGGTGTTGTATAGAACTTGTTTAAAATTTCATCAGCATCGTCATTCAGAGTGGAATGAGGATCTGAAGGTCGTTTGCCAGTCTTTCATCCTGTTTGGGATGGTAGTGGAAACAGATTTAGATGCAATTAAAAACAGAGTTATAACCTCACATTAATTCCTTGCTCGCAAAGATACTGTTTTAATTCGGGAATTTTAATTTCTCCGAAATGAAAAACGCTGGCTGCTAATGCAGCATCTGCTTTCCCTTTTGCAAATGTATCGCGGAAATGTTCCATGCATCCGGCGCCTCCAGATGCGATGACGGGAATTGTCAGTAAATCGGCCAAGGTGGAGAGGGCTTCGTTGGCATATCCGTTTTTCACTCCGTCATGGTTCATGCTCGTGAAAAGAATTTCTCCTGCCCCGCGATTGTTCACCTCTTTAGCCCAGTCAAACAGGTACTTGTCGGTTTCAATCCGGCCGCCGTTCAGATAGCATTTCCACCCGGTTTCAGTCTGCTTGGCGTCAATGGCTACTACACAGACCTGTGAACCGAAATGTTTGGCAATCTTGTCTACCAAATCCGGATTGCGGATGGCTGATGAATTGATAGAAACTTTGTCAGCTCCTGCATTCAATAGCCGGTCTACGTCGCTCAGTTCGTTTATACCTCCTCCTACAGTAAAGGGGATATTGATATTGGCCGCTACCCGTTTTACCAAATCGGTAAAGGTTTTGCGCCCTTCATGGCTGGCAGTGATATCGAGAAAGACCAGTTCGTCAGCTCCCTGTTCACTGTAGGTACGCCCCAGTTCTACCGGATCACCTGCTTGACGTAAGTTTACGAAATTGGTTCCTTTTACGGTCTGCCCGTCTTTGATGTCCAGGCAAGGTATGATTCTTTTTGCTAACATGATTTGCTCTTACATGAAACGGTTTAAGTCTTTCAATGTAATTTTTCCCTCGTATAATGCCTTGCCGAAAACAACAGCCGGAACTTTGGCTATTTCCAGGTCGATAATGTCCTGTATACAGCTTACTCCTCCGCTGGCTATCAGATGCATATTCGGGAACTCCTTCAGGATTTGCTGGTATAGTTCCACGGAAGGCCCTTGCAACATTCCGTCACGGCTGATGTCGGTACATAACACCTTGAAAACTCCTTCTTTAGTATAATCTTTCAAAAAAGGGATCAACTGCTGCTGACTTTCCTCTTTCCAGCCATTGACAGAAATTTTATTCTCCTTTACATCAGCTCCCAGAATGATTTTCTCGTTTCCGTATTGTTCCAGCCATTTTTTGAAAAGCCCGGGATTTTTCACGGCTACGCTGCCCAGGGTTACCATTTGTGCGCCATTGTCGAAAGCGATGACTAGGTCCTCGTCTGTTTTTATCCCTCCTCCAAAATCAATGACCAGAGAAGTGCGGCTGGCGATTTGGTCCAGTACACGGTAATTCACAACATGGCGTGAAACTGCTCCATCCAGATCGACAATGTGCAGACGATGAATCCCATGGGCTTCAAATTCTTTGGCAACCTCAACCGGGTTTTCGTTATATACTTTCTGTGTGTTATAATCTCCTTGAGAAAGACGGACGCATTTGCCATCAATAATGTCGATGGCAGGAATTAACTCTATCATATCTATTTCTTCTTATACATTGTTATATATAATGTAATGGTTCACAATTCTAAAAAGTTCCTCAGGATTCGTTCGCCCACGGCTCCGCTCTTTTCGGGATGGAACTGTGTCGCATAGAAATTGTCTTTGTGCAAGGCCGAACTGTAGGGGAGGATATAATCTGTTTGTGCTGCCGTAAACTCGTTCAGAGGCACATAGAAGCTATGTACGAAGTATACAAATTCTTCTTTGGTGAATCCTTTGAACAGGTCGCTGCGTACATGAGCCAGGGTATTCCATCCCATATGGGGTACTTTGTCTTCATGCCGGGTGGGGCTGAACAACTTTACATCAGTATCAAAGATGCCCAAGCACTCGGCATTTCCTTCTTCGGAGTGCCGGCACATCAGCTGCATTCCCAGGCAGATACCTAGTACAGGTTGTTTTAAGTTTTTAATAACTTCATCCAACCGGTTTTTCCGGAGATGGCTCATGGTTGTTTCGGCTTCGCCCACACCGGGGAAGATAACTTTGTCGGCACTCATCAATACTTCCTTATCGGAAGTGATGGTTGCTTCTACTCCAAGGCGCTTCAGTGCATAGTCTACGGAGTAGATGTTTCCTGCATTATATTTTACGACAGCAATTTTCATCAGCTAAAGATAACTGTTTTATTTTTATAAGCCAATACTTTTCGTTCAATATGTTTCTGAACAGCACGAGAAAGGACTATTTTTTCCAAATCTTTACCTTTACTTACTAAATCCTGCACAGTGTCCTTGTGTGTGATGCGTACTACATCTTGCTCAATGATAGGACCGGCATCCAGTTCGGAGGTAACATAATGGCTGGTCGCACCAATGATTTTTACTCCTCGTTCAAACGCTGCATGATAAGGTTTTGCACCAACGAACGCAGGGAGGAAAGAGTGGTGTATGTTGATGATGCGGTTGGGATATGCTTCAATCATTTGTTCGGAAATCACTTGCATATAGCGTGCCAGTACAATGAAATTGATGTTATGTTTTTCCAACAGCTCCATTTCTGCTTTTTCCTGTTCCATTTTGTTCTCTTTAGTAATAGGGAAGAGATAGAACGGTATACCGAAACGTTCTGCCACATGCTGAAGGTCGGGATGGTTACTTATAATCAGCGGAATTTCCACATTCCATTCTCCGGCCGTGTAGCGTGCCAGCATATCGAACAAGCAATGGGACAGTTTGGAAACAAATATGGCCATTTTGGGTTTTACATCCGAGAAATAAAGACGGAATTTCATTTCATATTTTTGGGCATACAAGGTTTCAAAATAATCTTCTATTTTATTTTTAGGAATAAAGAAATCCTTTATTTCCCATTCTATACGCATGAAAAATATATTTTCTACATGGTCTACATATTGGTCTAAGTAGACAATATTACCTTTGTTAATTGTAATAAAGTTTGTGACTTCTGCCAAAATGCCTGGTTGGTCTGGGCAGTGCAACAATAATTTTGCAGTTGTATTCATCTTTTTCCCTAATTTTCGATTTTAATCTATTGAGTGCACAAAAATAGCGAATTATTGCCAATAAGCTAAATTTTATAACAAGAAGTTTGTTGAAAAGATTAAAATAATAACAATATCGTAATTTTTAGGGTGGGGAGGTGAAGGGAGTTGGAAAATATTTTTTTTATGGTTTTTGCCAAAACGCTTGCAGATTTAAAAATAATGCGTACCTTTGCACCCGCAATCGAGAGAGAAAGCGTCGGAAGAGAGACTATCAAAATTATTGGTGCGTTAGTTCAGTTGGTTAGAATACATGCCTGTCACGCATGGG
>DXLM01000103.1 GCA_019414725.1 Bacteroides sp. | reverse complement strand
GAGACCGGTGCTCTACCAACTGAGCTACTCCCGTGTTTGCGGCTGCAAAGGTAGTGTAATATTTGGAATATACAAACCTATTTATGAAAAAATATTGTTCATTATTCGTTTAATAGGCCTAACTCATTGAACATGACCCGGTATATTGCTGATTTTTTTTCAATGGGCAACGGGTAGGCACGGCTGGACGAAGGCATTCTGTATAATCGCATTGTCCGGTCTTCGAATTCGAAAGGTTCACTGGTTCCTACAACGGGTTCTTTTACCTTTATTTGTTCACGAATAATATCCGTTGCTTTTTGTCCTGTGGTTACAATGGCCTTGCACATTGGAATCTGCTTCAGTAGCAAACTGATATCTGTCTGTTCTACAACTTCCAGAAATTTGTCTGAGGCATTGTCCTGTAAACGGCGAACAGCTGAAGCGGTATCATAAAGTGCGATGCCTTTTTTGTTCAAAAGATCAATAATACGTTCCTTGTCAAATACCTTTTTGTCAGGATTCAGAAAGTGGTCTTTGTTTTGGAAAAATATTATTCCAAAAATACGCCACATATCATTTTGCAGATTGGGATAAAAGAATTCCATGCTCCATCGTTTCTTTTGTGGGGGAAAACTGCCTAACATCAGTAGTTTGGCGTTAACCGGTAAAAAAGGCTCTAATGGATGTTCTTCTATATTTAATAAGGATTTCATAAAATCTTTAATGATTATTCTTTTGGCTTTGGTTCTTTTTTAGCCAGTAATACAATGTTATACACATATTCCGTCATCCAGTTTTCAGAATATCCTAAGGCTTGTTTGTATTTACGGATGGCAACACAGGTCTTGTGTACGCTTTCGTCTTTCCAGTCGGTCTTGGTCATGATATCATGAATTGTTTTCTCGGTCATGTTACGTAACATTTTTTTCATTACGCTGGGCATACGGAATTTCCATTGCATCAAATTACCTATCAGCATCATCAAGTCATTGCTGAATCCTTGGAACATAAAAAGATAAGTCTTGACATCATTTACATTCTTGCAATTCTTTTTTATAGAACCGTCAATTTCTTTAAAGAAATCATCACTTAGACCATAAAGTTCTACTAACATCTTTTTGCAGCGTGACTTCTCAGCAATTCCCAACTTGTTGTTTTGGGTCGGTATTTTAAGGGTGCGTTTGAAAACTGCCATGTCTGGCAAAAAATTAATATTTGTGATACCTATGTTGCAGGCCATTACAGACTGATAATATACACGGATTAGTGTCATGAAGTCTTCCATACCACCTATGCGGCTTGTTTCTTCTCCTTCTGTCTGTTTTTTACCAAATAATTTTGAAAATATGCTCATTGTGTTCTTAAATTATATTGTTTTCCTGTCTGCAAAGATAGCGATAAAAACTGAAACATTTTTGATTAAAATCCTTTTGTTTTACTATTTATCATTTTTATTGAATGGTTGATGCCGGGGGTATTGCTTTGTGTTACCAGCATTCCAAATCATTTTCAATATCTTTCATTCTGTCTTTGGTGAAAACTGGATTTTTGACCCCGTTACGTTTCTGAATTCGATAGTCTTCCAATAGACGGAATGCATATTTCCCTAGTAAAGTAATGGCTATCAAGTTACAGATAGTCATAAATCCCATTGCCATATCGGCCAGGCTCCATGCCAGTTCCAGACTGGCCAATGCCCCAAACATAACCATTCCTCCCACTGCTATACGATAAATGGGGATAGCCCATTTCCGATGAGTTATGTAACGTACATTGGCTTCACCGTAATAATAATTTCCCAAAATGCTGCTATAGGCGAAAAACAGAATTGCCACCGCCACATAAATAGTCCCGATGTTGCCTATTTCATTATTCAGTGCCATTTGAGTAAGTTTTATTCCATTGGCTTCTTTTGTGGAGGCCACTCCGCTGAAAAGAATGATGAAAGCAGTGCAGGTACATATGACAAGTGTATCGGTAAAAACTCCCAATGTCTGAATTAATCCTTGTTTTACAGGATGGGTAACATCGGCACTTGCCGCTACATTGGGTGCGGAACCCATACCGGCCTCATTGCTGAATAATCCACGTTTGATTCCTTGCATTAATGCCATGCCTATACCTCCGCTTAATGCCTGTTCCCAGCCAAAGGCATTCGCTATAATCAATTCAATAACTTCTGGCAAATGCTTTGCATTTACAATTACGATGAAAAGGGATAAAAAGATGTATCCCAATGCCATGACAGGAACAATAATGCTACTTACTTTAGCAATACGCTGAATGCCTCCGAAGATGATAATTAATGTGAGCGAGGTCAGTATCACTCCCATTAGGCTGGGAGGAATATTGAATGCTTCTTCGAAAGCGGCACAAATGGTATTGCTTTGTACTGAATTAAAAGCAAATCCAAAAGTAAAGATAAGCAAAAAGGCAAACAAAACTCCCATCCACGGCTGTTTTAATCCTTTTTTCATGTAATAAGCTGGCCCGCCAACGAAAGAATTATGTCCGTGTACTTTATATAATTGGGCCAATGTGGACTCAATAAAAGCGCTGCTGGCCCCCAAAAGAGCAATTACCCACATCCAGAAAACTGCACCCGGACCACCCAAAGTAATGGCGGTGGCGACTCCTGCCAAATTGCCTGTTCCTACGCGGCTAGCTATGGAAACGGCAAAAGCTTGAAAAGAGGAAATATGGTGTTCGCGACCTTCTGTCTTGCCTGTAGAATCACCTAATAGACGTATCATTTCTCTTATCATGCGGAATTGTACGAAATTTGTTTTAAAAGTAAACCAAAATGCACATCCTAACAGCATGATGATCAAAATATAAGTCCAAAGCACATCATTCACTCTGCTGATTAATAGGGTCAGTATATCCATTTTACTTATTCCTTGTTTAATTTAAAATAGAACTTATGTCCATGGAAAACAAGTTCCACTAGACCAAAACGGATAAAGTCTGCTAATAGTTCACAAGTTGTCTTGTGGTTTAACCTGCAAAGTTTGCAACATTGATTTAATGAAAGTTTTTCTTTTTCTTTCAAGACATCCAGTAACCGTTGCTCTCTTTCGGTAAATGTTACAAGTGCTCCTTCAGGTTTTTTGCTGTGTTGCCACATCTTTAGATGGACGGGAGTGGCCAGTATGTTTTCGTCTTTGATGCGGATATAGGCCCATGGCTTATTCGTTTCATCTAGGGCATATACAGGTTTAGAAACCGTTTCGTTAATACGTATTTCCAATACAGTTTTTCCTTCTACCTTGTAAGTCTGCGTTTCCAGTTCTACTTTGGGCTTGCAATACATGGTTGCTGCTGCTTCTATCATATATATTTCTTCGTCAGAGCGGACTCCTGCTATTTTGCCATTGTCCTTTACTCCTATTAACAGCCTGCCGCCCTCGGTATTGGCGAATGCGGAAAGGCTACGGGCTATTTTGCGTGCGTCCGAAATCTCGAATTTGAAATCCTGATGACAGTGTTCTCCCTCCGAGACAAGCTGTCGTATGTATTGTGTATCCGTTAATGCTTTCATTTCAATTGCAAAAATAGGAAAAATGAAACATATTGTGGGTATCGAATGATAAAAAAGCCGATATTAGTTTGTCTGTTATCAAGCTTTTTGCTTCATTTGCAGTGGAATAAAAATAATTAGCCTTTAAAATCTATGGGAATAAGAAAAAAATGTTTGATCATTACATTATTATGCTTTTCTAGTCTGATGCATGCAAGTGAATTCATGTTTAAACTTTTGGAGGTGAAAGATGGTCTGTCAAACAATCAAGTCCTTGATATATTTAAAGATTCCGAAGGTTTTATGTGGTTTGCCACAGCTTCCGGTTTAAATCGGTATGACGGGTGCCAGATGACTTTGTTTCGTAGTAATAATGCTGATCCGGCTTCTTTACCTGATAATTATATCAAAAGCATACAAGAAGATTATAAAGGAAATTTATGGATTCTTACCGGTGTGGGTTATGTCATTTACAACTCGGAATCAGAAACATTTGATAGGGAGGTGCATGCATGGCTATGTGAAGTCGGTATTGACGGAACTCCAGCATTAGTATATATAGACCATAATAAAAATATGTGGTTTTATATAAAAGGAAAAGGCTGTTATTTGTACATTCCGGAATCTCAATTACTGTATCCGCTTTTGTTTGATACTCATCAGTTGCCAGAAGGTGATATTACGGACATTGTAGAATGTAGTAAGGGAATCTTGTTGGTATATAATACCGGAAGACTTGTTTGTTTGGATACTCGGACAAATGAGATTAAATGGCAGCAGGATGATTTGGTTGGGGAATTGGGAACTGACAAGCAGGGAATTTTCACTCTGTTTGTAGATCGTGATAATGATATATGGATGTACAGTCCGCTTGGAATATGGGTTTATAATCCGGAACAGGAAAAGTGGCTGTCTTGGCTGACAAATATTATCAAGCGTCGGTCTCATAACATGGTCCGTGCTGTATCACAGGATAAGCAGGGGCGTATATGGATAGGAACAGATCAGGATGGCATTGATATATTGGATAAGAAGACAGGGGAAGTGAGGCAGTTGCGGAACAAGGCAGGTGATGAACGTAGTTTGCAAAATAATACAGTAATGGTTCTATACGAGGATTCCAGTGAAACTATGTGGGTGGGGACTTATAAAAAAGGAATTTCCTATTTTAATGAGTGTGCTTTTAAATTTGGTGCAGAGTATATAGGAGATATTAGTTGCATTGAAGAAGACAAAGAGGGGTATGTGTGGCTGGGTACCAACGATGTCGGTATCATATATTGGAATTCCGTGACTGGCAACCGGGCTGCTTTTCCACAGAAAGGTAAGGATAAACTCACTACTGATGCCATTGTTTGCATTTTGAAAGCCAGTGATGGGAAACTTTGGATTGGTACTTTTGGGGGAGGCTTGATTTGTTATGATAACGGTCGTATTATTCATTATAAAAAAAACATACCGGAACGGCAAAATTCTTTGGCTCATAATAATGTATTGGCTTTGGCTGAAGATAAGCAGGGGATTATATGGATAGGTACATTGGGTGGGGGAGTGCAGAGTTTGAATCCCAAGACGGGTTTGTTCACCACTTATAATACAACTTCGGCCGGTTTGATATCCGATTATGTTTCCTCTTTGTGTATGGGAAAAGAGGGCTCTTTGTGGATTGGTACCGCTCAGGGACTTTCGGAATTGGATATTGAAACTAAAAAAGTGGTTAATCTGGAAGGTACTAAATCTGGTAAGGAATATTTTTCTGATCAGAATATAAGTCAGGTGTATGAGGATAGCCGTGGATTGATATGGATTGGTACATGTGAGGGGCTGAATGTTTATAATCCCAAAACGGATGAACTGATTATATTAGGAGTGGAGCAAGGAGTTTCCAGCCCTATCATTTCTGGAATAGTAGAAGATGGTAATGAAAATATATGGGTGACTACAGCACGTGGAATAACTAATGTCATACCGGCAGTAGATTTAAAAACAGGGCGCTATATTTTTCATAGTTGTGTTTATGATGACAAAGATGGTTTGCAAAATAGTGGGTTCAACCTGCGTTCCATTAAAAAATTGTCTTCTGGAGAAATTCTTATGGGAGGGCTGTATGGTATTAACCGCTTCCGTCCGGATGATATAAAATACAATAAAAAACGTCCCAGCGTGATGTTTACCCGTTTGTTCTTGTTCAATGAAGAAGTAGGGGTGGGTGAGGAATATGAAGGTAGGGTGATTTTGGATAAGGCGTTGAACAAGGTAGATCAGATAAAATTGAGTTATGAACAGAATATGTTCAGTGTACAATTTGCTTCTGATAACTATATTTTGCCGGAAAAAACGGAGTATGCTTATAAACTGGAAGGTTTCAATGAGGGTTGGATGACTACTGCCTTTGGCAAAGTGACTTATACTAATCTAGCTCCCGGAACTTATATGCTGAAGGTGAAAGCAGTCAACAGTGACGGATATGGTGGAGATGAAGAAGCTTCATTGAAAATTGTTATCTATCCTCCTTTTTGGCGTTCCGTTTGGGCATATGTTGTTTATAGCCTTTTGTTGGTTGCTGTATTGATATTGGGACGCTATTGGATTCTGCGTGGAGAACGGGATAAATTTAAAAAACAGCAAATAAAGCAAGAAATAGAGAGGAATCAGGAGAAGGCAGATATGAAATTGAAGTTCTTCACTCATGTCGGCCACGAATTACGTACTCCGCTCACTCTTATTATCTCACCGTTGGAAACGCTGATGAAGGAATATCAATCGGATGCTGCTCTGATGGATAAATTGAATATAGTGCAACGCAATGCATTAAGGTTGTTGAATCTTGTAAATCAGTTGTTGGATTTTAGGAAAATTGATGTGAATGGATATTATTTAAGTCTGTCTGATGATGATATCATCTCTTGTATTCATACGATTTGTGATTCTTTTATCTCTTTGTCTGAAAAGAAAGATATTTCTCTCATTTTTCATTCAGCAGTTCCTTCGTTGAATATGTTGTTTGATGGGGATAAAATGAGGGAAGTGATGATGAATCTGCTTTCCAATGCTTTAAAATTTACTTGCAATGGTGGACGAGTTGATGTGTCTGTCGGTTTAGTGGAAGGACAGGATTCTCGGGAAATGCTGGAAATCAGAGTGGCTGATACAGGTGTCGGCATTAAAGAAGAAAACAGAGAACGCATTTTCGAACGTTTTTATCAAGTGGATAATCCGGATATGAATATCTCAGATGGCGGAGGTGGTCTGAGTATTGTACGTGATTTTGTCACACTTCACGATGGCACGGTGAACGTAATGGATAATACTCCTGTCGGTTGTGTTTTTGTTATCCATATCCCGGTAAAGCGTTCCGAGAGTAAACCGACGAAGATAGAACAGGTGCAAGTTACAGATAAGCCGGTAGAAGACATTTCCACACTTCAGATTCCGGAGTTTTATATGGCGTCTAATGCCGGGGAGGAATCGGAAGAAGAACCAAACCATATAATAACAATAGAAGGACTGGAGGAGGATATCCGAAGATTAGAATCTGGTAATACGGAAGAAATTGCAGAAGAAAAAAACATAGAAACAATCTCAGCCGTTGCTCCACAAAGAGCAACGGTGATTCAATTGGTTGAGGGTGAGGATAATGAGATGATAACTCATATTATTCCACCGGAGGAGTTGCCGGAAATGGTGACTGCTGTTCCTGAAGAAAAAAGTGAACAGAAGTTGAAAACGGTTTGGAATCATGCTTATATTGATTTCAAACCTAGTGGGACTGCCATAACTTCGATGGATGAAAAACTGATAAATCATGCTGTGAAATATGTAGAAGACAATATTGCACGCAGTGATTTGTCTGTAGAAGAGTTAAGCAAGGAATTAGGGATGAGCCGCGTTCATTTATATAAAAAGTTATTGGCTATTACCGGTAAGACTCCTATCGAGTTTATTCGTATAATTCGTTTACAGCGGGCTGCCCAATTACTCCGTGGAAGTCAACAGAATATTTCAGAAATAGCCTATCAGGTGGGCTTTAATAATCCGAAATATTTCAGTCGGTATTTTAAGGAAGAATTTGGTATACTACCTTCGGCTTTTCAATATAGACAAGGCAGATAGTTCTCAATATTTTATAGTGTCATTTAAAGTGTGTATCGGAGTTTCGTCAACAGACATACGTTCTGTAACAGATTTCATCTATGAGTAAAAACAATTCCATTTTATTATTGTTTTTATTAGTAATAGTTATACATTAAAACCAATATAGAATGGAACATACAGTTATACATGACGAGAAAGTAGACCGTTTCGAAGTATTTGAATCGGGACAAATCGCCTATTTGCAATATGATGAAAAGAACGGAGTTTTGGATATCCTTCATACCATAGTTCCCCCACAGTTGGAAGGGCAGGGAATAGCTCAGGCTTTGACCGAGGCCGCTGTGAGATATGCTTCGGTTGTAGGGCTTAAAATACGTCCTACTTGTTCTTTTGCAAAAATGTTTTTTACCCGGCATACCCAATATAAAGACATGTTGGTGGAGTGAGAAATAAAATCAGACACGGATTGTATAAAATGCCGTGTCTGATTCGTTTTTAACTCTCTTATCTTTATATATATTTA
>DXLM01000102.1 GCA_019414725.1 Bacteroides sp. | reverse complement strand
TGGTTTGACAGGGTTGGTCTGTTTCTATTTCAAAGTGAATGGCAGGATGTTGAGCGCATTGCACATTGCATATAGAAGTGAAGAGCAAAATTAAGATGATCAATTTTGATTGAAAATAAATGTGTAACATAGGTTTGTTAATTTTAAAGGGGAAATACCAACTTGCGATATTTCCCCTTGTTTTTTGTATTCTATCAGTTTTATTTACTTCAATTCTACCTTAATGGATTGACTATAGCAATATTCTGAGGATTTGTCAGACTTTACTCCTATACGAGCATAAATATATGTTTTATTGATCAGATTGTTTGGAATGTCTATTTCAGCGCTGGTCTCTTGTTCTAGAGGAATCTTGTTTCCTAAACTCAACGTCGCTTCTTTTTGATTGTTATCTGTTAGGATGCCTTTTCCTAGATAAAGACTTACATCTTCCATATTAGCATTAGCAATAACTTTGTTAACTGTAAATTTTGCAACAATTTTGTTGTTACTCTTAGTAAATGAAACATCTTTAATAAAAAAGTAAGGTGTTACTGGGATATCTTGTATGGTATTCCCTTTAACTGTAATCCGAATCGTATCATTGGATGGCCTTTCCCAAGGTGCATTACCAACGCGTACAAGTTTATAATCTCCGTTGAATAGGTTCACTGAGTAACTTCCGTCTTGTGCGATATAGACAGGGATAGAACCATGTAAGGCATATCCGTCTTGAAATAGGGCAAATTCGGAACTTCCACTTCTAACGGATACAGGTTCACCATTATAAATGGCTTTTCCTGTTAACATGGATTTAGGTTCATCAAAATTGTCATAACTGCAACTGTTGGCTGTAAGCAGACAACATATTATAATAATAAAAATATATATTTTTCTCATAATTTTTTGTTTTTATTGGAATGGGTTTTTGACAATTGTTGGATTATTATTGATAACAGCATCCTCAATGAATGAATAATAGTTGGACTGTTGGAAAGTTCTAGCTACTTTGAAACGTTCAGATCTTGTTTTCACAAAAATGTATTTATCTTGATCTTGAGTACCAGGTTTAGCTTTAGCAATACGATATGGGTATAGTCCATAAACAATGGCTTGATCATTATCCTCATTTCCGTTCCAAACAGCATCTGCTATTCTCCAACGTTTCATATCAAAATAGCGGTGGTCTTCAAAAGCTAATTCCACGCGTCGTTCATTTTGAATTTTCTCTATTGTAAGTTTATTTAAACTATTGGCGGGAAAACCTGCACGTTCGCGTAGTTTATTGATATAATGCAATGCATTTGTTTCATCATTTAATTCAAAAGCTGCTTCAGTAGCGTTGAGATAAATTTCTCCTAAACGGAACCAAGGCCACCAGTTTTCGGCATAATTACGAAGTGTATAACCGGAAGCTTCACTTATGAATTTGCGAATATAAAATCCGGTGTTGCTAACGTTAGGGGTGTTGGTTTGGGGACCGTCTTGACCTACAAAAGTTTTATTGTCTGTATAGAAACTCCCCAAGCTGGGATCAGTAAGTAAATCGTAAGAGCCATTAATATCATTCCATACAGCTACTCCGGCTTGAATATCAACGTCCTGACCTCTGAACTTGGTACCGGGATAAATAATAGTACCATATAAACGAGCATCTTTATTGGCAAAAATATCACTAGGATTTTTATAAACGATATAATCGTTGCCGTTTTTATAGTGTAATGTTCCTGAGGTCCCGTCTAAATAGTCAAAGGCCTCTACTAATCCTAATGATGGGCCAATACAAGAAGAGTTGTCATTATCTTCTCTTAAATGATGAATAACATTATCATATCCGAAACTATGTACCTTTAAAGGATTTTGGTAATCTTTTACCCAAATAACTTCTTTATTTCCGGTTTTATCCATTAACATTTTATAGAAATTGATTCCCTTGTCTTCTTCTTTGTTATAGAGTTCATACCCTCCTTCTTCTATAATTTCTTTTGAAGCAGATAATGATTTTTGGTAATAACCGTTTGCCATGTCTGAAGGAATACCTACCTCTCCACCGGAAGTTACAATATTGGGAGTTTTTAAAGCATTGTATTTAGCTATGGAACCAGCGTATAACATGGCACGGCTTTCTAATGCTAATGCTGTGTAATAGTTGGCGCGAGTTTGGCTGTTTGCGTTGCCTAATTGATTTTTGATTTCTTCGCATTCCTTGTAAATAAAATCGTAAATTTCATGTTCTTTCGCACGTGGGGTACGAAGATAAGAAGGATCACCATTAAAATCGTATTCTAATGTTTGGGTGATCAGCGGTACTCCTCCCATACGTCTTACAAGTTCGAAATAAACATAAGCTCGTATAAAGCGAAATTCGGCAATAAATTGATTTTTGCTTTCTTCGGAGATTTCTGTTCCATATTTAGTAATGTTCTCAATGGACATATTGATATCACGTATGAATTCATAGTCCCACCAACGTCCGTAATCATTTCCATAACGCAGTTCGTTACGATAATTCTGGTCTAAAGTACCACAATACATTGCATCATCAGTTTCACACATACCACCTGTGTTAAAGTTGCCATGTAATTGGGGAATTCTATCATATAGGTTGGCTAATTGTGATTTTATCATGGCAGGGTCGTTCCATACTTGTTCATTGGTAAGGATGTTTTTGGGATCTCTTTCGAACCATCCGTCACCACAACTTGATAATAAAGACGTAATGGCAGCTCCCAACAAAAATATTTTTATATAATTTTTTTTCATAATAATATCGTTTTAGAATGTTACATTAAATCCAAGAAGGAATGTTCTTTGCTGTGGATATACTACTGCTGCTGCGGCTGTAATTTCAGGGTCAATCCCGAACTGATGTACATTATCGAATGAACATAAATTCGAAACATTGGCATAGATACGTATTTTTTGTGCATGGACAGTTTTTGTCCATTTAATAGGCAAACTATAGCCGATTTCTAAATTCTTGATGCGTAAGTAGTGTACATTATGTAGCCAAAAATCGCTATTTTTGTTATTATAGCTGAACTCACCTTTACGAATAGCTGGATAACGTCCAGGAATCCATTCGCTATTGGGATCATATAAATCAGCACGGTGCCAACGGTCTTCTAATAAATATTCAGGTGAATTGCCATTGCCGTGGAATGCATTAGCGAGTTCATAATTTTGTCTCCATCCTTGCATAGCACCTCCGGAAAGGTCAATATTAAGGTCAATACCTTTCCATTCTAAACCGATATTACCGCCGAATGATATGATAGGAGCCCAACCTTCGGGGTAACCTATAGGGCGTTCATCCATACCGTTGATAATGCCATCACCATTTACGTCTTTGTAAATAAGATCACCAGGGAGTAGTGTCCGATTATTTTGTCCGTCTAAGTTAACCGGATAGTTAAGTATTTCTTCTTCCGATTGGAATTGCCCAATTACTTGATATCCCCAATATATGCCTCCCCAACGTCCTTCTGCAGAATTACGATATTCATCCCAGGAATTATTGAAACGAGGCTTATAAGTTTCGATACTTTTATAGCGTGAGAATGTAAAATTGCCACTAATGGTATAATTCAAATCACCGATATGATCAGTCCAAGTAGCCATTGCTTCTGCACCGATATATGCTTGTTTATTTAGGTTCTCGTTAGGTAATTTGTAACCTACTTCATTAGGCAGCAATACATCATAACGAGCTGCTGGCACGCCAGTAATATCTTTTCGGAATGCATCTGCTGTAATTTTTAGCCGGCTGTTAAACATGGTCAAGTCAAAACCAATATTTGATGTTGTATTTTTTGTCCAAGATAAATTTGTCACAGGCAATCCTCTTTGATTAAGTCCGGATACAACTTCACCGTCTAATACAGCATTACCTTGATTCCAGTTGTAACCACTTAAGTAGTCAAATAGCTTTACATCTTTTTCTGTACCAGTTTGACCGATAGATGCGCGTATTTTCAGATCATCTATGACCGGTCTTAACTTTTCGAAGAATTTTTCTTCTGATATTCTCCAACCTACTGATACTCCAGGGAAAAATCCCCAGCGCTTGCTTGGTGCATATAGATATGAACCGTCATAGCGGGCTAATATTTCGATTAAGTATTTGTGGGCGAAATTATAATTGATACGCCCAATCCAACCGGCACGTGCTTCATAACTCCATTCATCACCAAAACTATTGAGTTCATCAAATTGCAATAATGGCAGATAGTCAGTGGAAGGTTCCGTTCCATAAGTTTTCTTACTCCAGTCATAATCAGAAGCTTCATAGCCTAAGACTGCTGAAATATTATGTTTTTTAAACTGTTTTGTATAGTTCAATTGTAGTTGCATATAACGTGCCGGTACACTACGATCTATCTGACTTCTCCATCGTCCTGTGGCTGGTGTCCCATTATAGGTGTCATTTGCTTTATCATATGTATAGATTTGATATGCGTATTGATAACCGTCAAAACGACTGTTTGTATAATTGTAGGAGAAAGTGGCCTTTGCTGTTAAACCAAATTTGAAATCATATTGTGCATAAGCATTGATATTAGCATTACGGGTTAAATTGTCTTTGTAGCCGGCAATGTCACGTCTAAATGCAGCCGGATTATAACCATTTTCATGCACATTATTAATATATTCCGGGTTATCATTAGCGTATGGACTTTCGATAGGTTGCATCTTAAACATTGCTAAAATAGCCGTATAATATCCGTCTCCACCAGGTAGACCTACATCTTCACTTTTTTCATATTTTCCACTAATTTGTGCACCTACAGTGAAATGATCTGTAATTTTGGAATCAAGATTTAATTGGAAGTTAGTACGTTGATATTTAAAGTCTCGCATCATGGCATCTTGACTGGTATGAGCAACAGAAAGATAATAATTTGTTTTATCTGAGCCACCCGTAACATTAGCATTGATATGATACTGTGGTACATTCTTTCTCATTACCATATCATAATAATCATAACTTTTATATCCCGGCTCGGTACCAGCTTGCCATTTGGCTAATTCTTCTGGAGTATAAAGATTATTAGGATCTTCACCTCTGTTCTGTGCAGCTTCAGCCAAGCCTCTCACATATTGTCCGGCATTAGCTAATTTGGGAAAGCGAGTTAAGTTTTGCCAGCCATAATATCCATTAACATTGATGCTGACTTTTTCGTTTTTCCTTCCTTTTTTGGTTGTAACTAAAACTAC
Organism: Bacteroides sp.; assembly: GCA_019414725.1. Lineage (GTDB taxonomy): Bacteria > Bacteroidota > Bacteroidia > Bacteroidales > Bacteroidaceae > Phocaeicola. The sequence continues at coordinate 3,024 of DXLM01000102.1, read as the reverse complement.
ACCATTGGCTGCACGTAGACCGTAGATGGCAGCAGAGGCATCTTTTAATACGGTAATACTTTCAATGTCTTCAATATTTAGTGCATTAAAAACATCATTGCCGGATACATCTGATGCTTGTAACCAGTCACGACTGTTCATACCTCCATAAGGAATACCATCTATAACAAATAGAGGACTTCCCATATTACGGATTTCAAGATTGATTCCTCTACCTGGTCGAGCATCCACTGCGCGTGTGGAAATTCCTGCTATTTTCCCAGATAAAGCTCCGGCAGTAGTGGTAGAAACTGAACGGGTTAGTGCATCGGATTTAACGTCACTAACTGCTCCTGTTAAACTTTTCTTTGTTTGTGTACCATAACCTACTACTACGACTTCGTCTAAAGTTTCAGTGTCCTCTTCAAGAATAATCTGAAAAATGGTTTTTTCTCCAATTTTCACTTCTTTTGTTTTGTAACCAATAAATGAAACTGCTAGTATTCCGTTGGGGTCATTTACATTGAGTGTAAAGTGACCGTCAAAATCTGTGATAGTCCCATTTGTGGTTCCTTTAAGGGTGACATTAGCTCCAATGATAGCTTCTCCTTTCATATCAGCTACATGTCCTGTGATTTGCGTTTGTGCAAATACTGTTACTGATGTGAGTAGTAGTATGACACATGTGCATAAAAATTTTAAATGCCTCATAAAATTAGGATTTAAAGATTAAACGTTTTTTCTTATTTTGCTTTCCGGCTGCAAATGTAGGTGAAGGAAAATTAATAAAGTTATATGAATCTTGCAGAAATGGATAGTAAATCATGCAATGCATGATTTAGATATCTTAAATATGGATTTTCTTTGTATTTTTGAATAATCAATTAAAAAACGATATTTAGTATTATGAAAAATATACTTGTTTTGTTGTTATTGGTGTTACCGGAATGTATATGGGCACAATCATACTCAGTTAAAAAGCTGGGAGCAATGGAAGGATTGTCTAATAATAATGTATTGAGTATTGCTCAAGATAAGCAAGGCTATTTATGGTTTGCTACAGAAGAAGGATTAAATAAATTTGATGGGGTACATTTTATCTCCTATTATAAGGATATTCCTGATAAATTACATATTACAGGCAATGAACTAAATTGTTTGTTAGATGATCCTATAGATTCTATATTATGGATTGGTACGCAACGTGCGGGATTGAATGCTTATAATTATAGTAATAATACTTTTACTATTTATAAACATGATCCTGGAGATCATAATAGTTTGATTACTGACGATGTGACCAGCATAAAGCCTGCATCTGATGGAAATCTATGGATAACTACGTATTGGAATGGAATTGATTATTTAGATAAGAAGACTGGAAATTTTATACATTATAATACAGAAACTGTACCTGGACTGGGGAGTAATAATGTATGGTCAGTTGTTGATGGGGGAGATGGTAATCTGTATGTGGCTCATGCTTTTCATGGATTTAGTATAATTTCTATAAAAGATAAAAAAGCAAAGAATTTTAGGCATAACCCTAACGATCCTAATAGTTTGCCAGGGGATGGAGTTGTCTGTATTTATAAGGATAGAAATAATAATATTTGGTTGGGAACCTCCGAAGGGCTGGCTTTGTTCAATCCGGAATCAGAAAGTTTTATTCACTTTAAAGAGGCTAAAGGGGAAAAACATGTTGTATTTGATATTAGGCAGATGGATGATAATAGGCTTTGGCTTGCTACAGAATTTGGGGGAATTGCTGTATTGGATTTAACGCAACGGTTATTTGTGTCTTCGGAAGATGTAAGATTTAATTATATAAAAGCAAGTAATGATGAATATGGTCTGTCTAGTTCTAGCGTTCGTTGCTTGTTTCAAGATTCTTTTAATAATATATGGGCAGGTACATGGGGTGGAGGAATTAACTTCTTAAGCCGTGACTCTTCTTTATTTAATGTTTATAATTATTCTCCTATTCCAACAGCAGAGAGAAATTTAACAGACAAAATGATTAGCACGGTTTGTGTAGACCAAGATGGAGTATTATGGATCGGTACCAATGGAGGTGATATTAATGTTTTTTCAAAAGGGAAAAGAGTCGCTATATATGGAGCGGATGATGGAGATTTGAATGGAAATCCTGTTCAAGCATCTTTATGTGATACGAAAGGGAATTTATGGTTTGGACTATTTAATGGTGGGCTATGTTACTATAATAGAACTCAGAAGTATTTTCGTCAAGTATTCTCTAAAGATAAAGCTTTGATTGATGTTCGTGCTATTTATGAGGATGATCATCATACCATATGGATAGGTACTAGTGAAGGGGTTTATAAAGCAGGCTTGGATGGACAACTTTTTTTGGAGCATTATATAGAGAATGAACAAGTACGTTGTCTCTTTAAAGACGAGCAAGGCTTTCTTTGGGTAGGTACATTTGGAGGTGGAGTTTTAGTATATTCGCCAGACTTTAAAATGATTAAACATTTTTATACGGCAGAGCAATTCCCTTCAAATACAATTAATAGTATTTATGGAGATAGTAAGAAGCGTATATGGGTAGCTACTGGTGAAGGGTTAGTATGCTTTCCTTTTCCAAACAATATGAAGTACCAGGTGTTTAAAAGAGGAGATGGTTTGGAGAATGCCCATATACGTGCTATTATGGAAGATGCTTCCGGGCGTATTTGGTGTAGTACAAATAAAGGGATAAGTTGCTATATTGCGGTTAAGAATAGCTTTTATAATTATGGGCGATGGGATGGAGTTCCTATTGTTGGTTTTATGAGTGGTAGTGTTACTCATGATTATGATGGCAATATTTACTTTGGCTCTTTAAATGGATTATGTCGTTTTAATCCTGAAATGGTATTGGCAAAGCGTGAAGCTCCTTCAGCTATTATGACAGGCTTGAGAATATTTGTACCAATATCGGAAAGAAAAAGTGAGGAAAAGATGATAGAACTTCATGGATGTCCTGCAGTACGTTTAAGCTATATGCAAAATAACTTCAGCGTCACCTTCAATATACAGAAT
>DXLM01000101.1 GCA_019414725.1 Bacteroides sp. | reverse complement strand
TGCATTTTGACACACCTTCTTTTCCATTTAAGATTTTAGGTAAAAATGGGTAAGAATAGAATCTTAAAATATATTTTTGCATATAATACTGAAATTAAAGAAACTATGGCAACTTTAGCATACCTTATTGGTAATTCTAAATACACATATTTGACACAACTCGAAAATCCTGAAAATGATGCTAAAGAATTAGCCGAAAAGCTAAATTCTTTAGGCATCACTACTAAAACATTTTATAATCAATGTGGTAGTGAATATGCAAAAATACTATCAACTTTAGAAAAGGATATAAAAGATTATGATGATATAATATTTTATTATGCCGGGCATGCTTTCCAGATAAAAGATGAAAACTATTTGGCAGGGATTGACTTGTTGAATGTTACTTCTTTGCCAGACGAAAGAGAAAAAATCTTTCTCTTAAAAAGAGCATCTCTTCTATTGTCCGAAGTTCTTGAGATTTTTAAGGAAGACAAACAGACAAAAGTGCATATTGTCATTCTGGATGCCTGTAGGATTTATCCAACAAATGTCAGAGGTGGAGAAAGCTTGTCTATAGCACCATTAATGGCTCCTAAAGGAACAATGATTGCATATTCAACTTCTCCCAATGAGCCGGCTATTGACACCGGTTTTCCCAACCATAGTGTTTATACAGGCGCTTTATTACAATTTATTGAAGAAAAAATTCCTGTAGAAACTTTGTTTAAGAAAGTACGTGCTACAGTATTTTACCAAACAAAAGGGAAACAAACAACTTGGGAGCATTCATGTCTCATTGGTGACTTTTACTTTAATAAAGGCATCTCCTCCTGCTTAAATCAATCAAAATCCCATAAAGAATTGTATGAAAGTTGGGCTTTGAAAGATGAAAATTATGATTACGAAAATATCTCTACCCCTATTGCCCAAATATTAAATTTGCTTCATTCACAAAACTTTAATAAGCAAAATACTATACCAGACCGCCTAAATGACATTAATATTGCAGACATTGATAAAAACCTGTTATTTTTATTAGGACGGAACTTATTACAATGTTCTGAAAATTCGTTTAAGGTTTCAAATTGGTTTTCGTCTTTATACAAAAACCTCAAAAAATATTCACAAAATGGCATGAATCATGTCCTAAATGGAATTTTATATGAAATTTATTTCAATTCGCATGGTGAATTCAGACAGAAAGAAATCAAAAGATTTTGTTTAGATAGTGTATGGGGACTTATTGGACAACAGTCATTATCTTCCTCTTTCCAATTTATTCAAGAAAGGCTTATTCCTTATAAAGGCAGGCTAAGCTATATACCCGGTGAACAAACAGACAATATTGAGGTACATATCATAGGAAATATATTGAGAGGAAAAACAGAAATAGAAGCTATAAGATACAATGGAAAAGATATAAAAGAAGATATATCTACGCGCTATGGGAAAGAAGGAAAAAGCGAAAATCTAATAAATATATTAAGTGACTATTTAGTTGCTCCTTCTTATATTATACAACTATCTCCTGCAATAAGTACTGAAGTATATACCATTATACAGCCTCAAGTAAGTGTAGATGATAATCATTGGAATATACGACTGAATCTTTATAGCTAATGATAGAAAACTTCATCATATCCATATCCTTCAGCGAAGTAGAGGAAGCCTATGTCGGCAACTATTTCCGCCTTTCCGAAATGTCCGGCGAGTTTCTGATTATCCAGAAACCCGACATACCTTCTACTTCCTTTGTTCCAATGATTGTGACATCGTGGGCATCTGCCAATCCTTTGATTGGTATATTGTATCAAAAGACGCTTTTAATGACCGCCTGATAATCGGCATTGGTTTGTCGGATAAAGAAAGCATCAACGGAGAACTCTATCGTGTACAGGATGAAACCACGCTCATCCTTTGGTGTGACATACTCCGCTTTACTTTCGAGAGCGATTTCGTGCGCCAGTTCTTCCCGTACAATACTCACTTCAAAGGCAAGATGCGTATCGATGGAGCATTGTGTTTCTATATTCACGATTATTACCCGACCAGATGCAAGGACATATCGGTATTCGACAGAAAGATGAGTAATCTGGTATTTAGATTTAAGGAAGGCCGACAAGCAGCCTTTGTCGCCAAGATCTTCTCTCTTTGTATCGCCTGGATGCCGTTCTTTAAAGAGAAAGCCGCCAACGCCGTGCTGATCCCCATACCGGCGGCAACCCGTGAACGGAACATCGCCCGTTTTTGCAGCTTTCTCTCACATCGGCTTAAAGTTGTGGACGGCATTCGTGCCACACGGGGATGGAGAGCCCTCGTATCCGCGTAGGCCAGACCGGTCAGTGAGGAGAAGATGAACGTCCTGCGTGCCAGCTCCATCATCGGGTCGGGCAGCGGGGTTTCCATCATCCGCTTCAGTTCACTGCGGCTGATATGCCTTAGTTTAGGCGCTTCTTTCCTCTCGTATGCCACGTCCTCTATCGGGTTGGCACGCAATACTTCCCGGTCCACGGCGATGTAGATGAGCCGGTTGAGCCAGCACAGGCAGTGGTTCACGTGTCCGTTCCTGTGTCCCAGCTCCTTCTTGAGAAAGACCTTGAACGATTCGGCGAACTCTTCGGTGATGTCCGAAAAGGCGATGTCCTTCATCCCGCGGGATTCGATGAACTGCCTGAGGTTAAGCTGCGTGGTCTTCGACTGGCGGTAGGTGGAAGTGGAGTTGATCTCCTTGGAGCAGACCCTGAGCAGTTCGCGTTCCACCTCTCCGGCCTGCAGGAGGTATTCCGGCACGGAATTGGTACCGGATACGGTGGTCTTGAGCAGCTCGGCCGTGACCACTCCTTGGTTCCTCAGCAGATTCCCGTACGCCTCTTCCAGCCGGTTGCGGAAGGCGGCAAGGCGGTTGGTCTCCCTGGTCGTCCTGATTTCCCCCTTCGTACTGTCCCAATCCTCGGGCTTGCAATAGATGCCTGTCGTGACAGCCGATTTCTTTCCGTCGATGCTGATCCGGCAGAGGACGGCGGTCGTGCCGTCCGATCTGACCTTGTTGCGGTTGATGTAGAATAAAAGCTTGAATGTACTGCGCATGATAATGATTGTTTGGGGATTAAAGAATAAGTTTCAAATCGCGGGTTGCCTCGACGAACCTGTCCATATCCTCGAACAGTCGCTTCGGAGTTACACGGGCATATATCTGGGTGGTCTTTATGTTGGAGTGTCCCAGCATTTTGCTGATGGTCTCGATCGGCACTCCCTCCTCGAGCGTGACCAATGAGGCGAAAGAATGCCTTCCCATGTGGTAGACAAGGTCCTGGCTCAGCCCCGCCATCAGGCGCAGGGATTTCATGTTTGCCCTGAGCGTGTGGTAGTCCTGCGGCGGAAAGAGGGTGGCGCGGGTATCCTCACGGTACTTTTTGATCAGCATGAGTGCTTCCGGCAGCAGCTTGACGCGTCCGAGGTAGTCGGTCTTCTTTCGCCGGTATTTCAGCCAGAGGCTGCCCTCGTCATCTCGGAAGAGGTTCTCCTGGGTGATGCTTACCGCATCGGCATAGGCGGTGCCGGTGTAACAGGCGAAAAGGAAGAGGTCCTGGGTGATGACATGTGACCTGCGTTTTTCCGGTATCTCCAAATCACGCAGCTTCTCGAAATTCTCACGGCTGAGTACTTTCGGCGTACCTTCCTTCTGCTTGGGCAGCTTGAAGTGGCAGAAATGGTATTTCTCCGAATGTCCCTCCTTGTAGGCGATGCGGCAGATCTTCTTTAGGATAGACAGGTAATGGCGCACCGTCTCCATTGCCAGCCTCTTCCTTTCCAGGCAGAAGTCCTGATAGTCACGGATGAACTGCTCGTTGAGCTGTCTGTCCGAAGACAAGGTCTGAGACCTTGAATTCCGTTTTGATGAATTCGGCAAGGGTGCGCCGGGTGTAGACGTAGGTCGACATTGTCGTCGGCGCACGGTCCACGCCGACACGGGCCTTCATCTCCTCATTGTGCCGGTCGAGAAGTTTGAGCAGGGTCATCTGCATGCCCGCGTTACCCTGGAACATGTCCCTGACCGCGGCGGCATCGAAATCCTTTTTCCTTTCCATGAGGGAATTGAAGGCCGAGTGTACGGCAAGCAGCAGCCTCTCTATTTTTTCATTGGTCTCCACCGCTTCCCGGCTCTTGCCATTCAATCGGCTCTCACGCGCGTTCCATAGCCCGGGGGTACAGGAGAGCTTGCAGCTGAACTGCGCCATCGTGCGGTTGAGGGTGATCCGTACCATGATCGGGCCTTGCCGGTCTTGTCCGGCTCGCTCTTTTTCAGGTAGAGCAGCACCTTGAATTTTTCCACTATCATAACGCTCTTTTTTAGGTTGTAAAAATACTCCTTTGAAAAGCGTCCTTTGGCATGCAAAACATTGATAAACAGTGAATACAAATCCGCTTTGTTCCTATCGGTAAAAATTTGGTTACCTGCCGTTGTTTCCGAAACAGGCGGCTAACAGTCTGGTAACTGAAATGTCGCAATATTTTGTTTTTTTTGCAGATATGTCTGTTCTGTAATTCTTGTAAAACGCTTAATTATAAACGTTTTACGTTTAATTCTCGTCATTCTGTTTTTTATTGCATTTCTAAATATTACTTATGTTGCACGCCATTCGTGTGCGACTTCCTTATCGCTAATGGTGTACCTATTGAAACGGTATCCAAGATTTTAGGGCATACCAATATCAGAGCTACTCAAATCTATGCAAGAGTAACTGATGTTAAAGTCAGCAATGATATGGAATTATTGGTACAGAAGTTAGATATTGCTAAATGAATTTTAGGTGACTGAAATTTGTTATCGTCAGATAACAGCAAGGTGTGTTCTGTACTGCTTAGAATTATCTCAGCAGCTCTGTACCTTTTTAGAAAATCACTCCGAAGTCGTGTTTCCAATGAAAGAAAAATTACTCAAATTAATATCTTTTTCGCTCGTCGGGACGGGTGGTCCCGCCCCTTGCCGCTGGGCGTTCCCCGACCGATGAGTTTTTTAGTGATCTATCACAATTTTGTTTTCTTGAAATATTGATAGCTCGATTTCTTGACAACTTGTTTTCTTGATGTCAAGATTGCAAGACTGTATGAAAGTAAGACAGACAGGTAGGTAAACGTCATTCTATCATTCATGAATAGACAAAAAATTATTTTCTCTTTTCAAAAGCCCATGTAATTTATGAGGACTTGCGAAAAGAGAAAATAATTGATAGAACTTTAAGGGAAATTAATTGTCGTTTTCGTTCATCTTCCGAAGAAGTTTTTCTATTAAGCTATTAAGAAAGGCTGTTCTATCCCTTTTGCGCTCCCTGATGGTGGGATAAGTACGGTAGTAATCACCTAAGTCTATTTTGAATGATGCTTCTATGTAGGTCATTATTTCTTTTATATCGGCGTTCCCGTTATTTAGAACTCCGGCTGCATATATCGCATATCCCAACTCAATAGCAGCAGTTTTTGTACCCGTCCACCGGAAAGGATTGTCGGGAAGTGAAGCCCTGCTGGTTTCTGTTACTTCTTGTCTTTCAACCCCTTGCAATCGCTGTTGAAGATAAATTTCCAACATATCATAAGCCAACATTTTAGCTACCTTGTGGTCGCAACAAGTTGAAAATAAAGGGTCTTTATCAAACATACCACAGTTGTGGTACAATTTGTAGTTTTCATGTCCTCTAAGGAAATAATATCTATCTAAATGTGTCGATTTAGAACGATAATATTGGTAGAAGTCAAGATTAGCGTTACAAAATTCTGTTATTGCTGTTTGTTTTTTCTTATAATGCTCTTTGAGAACTTCTTTACTGCCATTCGGCTTTCTCAGTTCAAGCAGGTATATGTCACTAAAATATATCAGTTTACTTAGAATGGACGGCTTAATATCTTTAAAAAACGATATTTCATCGTTAGCATCTTGAAAAGTGTATTGATGTGTAAATTCTCTCAATTCTTCGAATAAAGGTCTGATAAAATTAATCATAGAAAGTGCCTTATCAGAAGATATATCGCTATCGAAAGAAAATATTCCAATTTCTATGTTTATTTTGGATAAAAGGTCTTTTATGAATATGTTATTGTAGATGTTTTCCATTTACTTCTTAATATTAAATAGTTTACTAAAAATATCGAATAAACAAAAGGTTTCTCTTATATGATAGTTTAAATCTACAATATTATAAATCGAGGGTGTCCAAAAATATTTGGCACCCTCGATTTATGATTATCTTTACTGGATATTAAAAGCAATTATTCAATTAGCAAAAGGATGTTTTGATTTTTTTTTATCTGCTTTTTTATATCCTCTTTATTTCGCATATCCGACAGGATGATTTAGTAATAAATGTTGAGACTTTTTTAGTTTTAATATTTTTCCCAATGTATTTTTATCCATTGTCATCCGTGGTACTGTAACTAAGCCAGCCGAGGAACAGAATAGTGAAATATTTTGAGAAATAATCCCAGTATCACAAGCTCCTACAATTAGCAACTGTTCAGGATTTCCGCTATTGAAGCGGGACAAATCAGCAACCAGTATCAGACATCCAGGGGCTTCTGTTACAAAATCCTGTTGTCCGGCTACGGCAGAACGATAATCACCTTTAGCAACAGGTTGTAACTGATGTGCTTTAGCATCGTACAAATAACACCCATCTTTCATACATACATATATGTCAACTTCCTGTACGTTATTTGCCGATGGTGCGGTACGTTTGCCTTCTGACGGACGGTTTATTCCGTTGGCTGCCCAAAGCAGGTCGGATAAATCCTGATGCGTCAGTTGTTTATTGGCAAATGCTCGTTCCGAATGTCTTTTATCCAATGCTTGCATCAATGTAACATTTCTGCTTTTATCCGGCTTATTCAAATTTATAACTTTCAATTCTTGAGCCTGTAATCCCATTATAATGCTCAATAATAAAACTGATAAAATTACTTTTTTCATATCTGCTCCTGTTATTTACTCAAATGAAGTCTGATTACATTTTCAATGATGGGTTCATAATTCATTTTATCAAACTTGACGAATAAATCATCTTTTGAGCCAATAACACCACCGTCACCAATAACCATTGGAGTGACATTGAAATAAATGTCTGTTACCAAATCCTTGTCAAGGAAAGCATTGTAAGTCTGTACTCCGCCACCAACGACTATTTCTTCCATTCCTTTTCCTTTCAGGTATTCTACCGCTTCTTCAGGAGTATGAACGGTTTTGTGACCGCTTCGGGCTTCGTGATTGTTGGATAGCACGACGATTTCTTTTCCTGCAAGGGCATCTTGCAACGCATCGATAAACATGGTATAAGTAGAATACCCAAAAACAATGTTGCCGGACTCAATGGCTTTCTGTACAAGAAATCCCATGACTTCCGGTGCTATCTGATGATTGGGATTGTTTGCCAGCAATACTTTTCCATTTGCTGACACTGACGCAATTAATGTTACTTTCATACGATTGTTTTTTTATTGTTAATATTAGAAACATCCTTTCAATATCGAATGAATGTTTTGATGCAAAAGTAGTGTATCTTTGCTTACTAAAGTATATCAATATACTTATGTATAGTAATATACAAGAGTATAGTTATGGACTATTTAAATAAACTGGTTATATGGAAGACTTTAATGGATGCCCTTATTCAAATGTTGTTGCTCTAAATGATACGCTGACCATTTTATCCGGTAAATGGAAGCTTAATATTATCCGGGCTTTGCTTTTTAGAAAGTATAGGTTTAATGAACTTCAAAAGAAAATACCTCATATTACTCCCCGTATGCTGTCAAAGGAATTAAAAGAACTCGAATTGAACGGGGTTGTAAAGAGAGCTGTTTATAATACAGTGCCAGTGACGGTAGAATATGAATTGACATCTTCAGGGTTTCGGTTGAAAGAATTAATTGCAGGAATGATTCAATGGGGTGTTGCTCATCGGGAATATGTGAAGAGTGTCAATATCAATGATTGATACGTTACATAAGCTAATTATCCTTAGGTAACTTGGTGTAAGGTGCAAACCTATATATAGATATAGTTTGCATCTTACACCAAAGCCTAAAGATTGTAAATCAAATATTTGCATAGTTCAAAAAGAAGCCGTATTTTTGAACCCAAGATATAAGCAGACAGACACAGGACAAAAGCGGACAGTTTTTAAGGACTAAAACGTGACAAGTACAGAGCTTATAATTCCGAAGATATTGATTTTTAGGAGAATATACCGCAAAATTCACGAACCAGGCGGATCACCAAGAAATCAGAGAGTTACACTAAAG
>DXLM01000100.1 GCA_019414725.1 Bacteroides sp. | reverse complement strand
ACAGTAAAAACCCACCTATCACGCGCACTAAAAATGTTGCGTCGTTTCAATATGACAGAAATCCTAATCTTATTTAATTTATAAATTTCTTCAGATTTTTGTCACCCATTTTGTGTAATTGTGATACTTCTGTTAAACAGTACAACAATTATGCAAAAGAATAAAACAGAAATCCTAATTCAAAAATACCTGTCCCATCAACTCAATGAACAGGAATTTGAAGAATTAAAGCAATGGATTGCAAAGGACGCATCGCATAGAGAAATTTTTGTGAAGTTACTTTCACTCCATCATGTAAACAACCAACTTAACTTATTACATCAGTTTGATAAAGAAGGCTCATGGAAGTCACTTCAAAATCGTTGTAACCAATCCGGTAGTATTTACCGCCGTATCGTAGTCTATTCCTCAGCCGCTGCAATAGCAATACTGATAGGGATTACCTCCATTTTATATTTCAATGACCGGAACCTAGCACCTGTTATTACCCAAAGCGAACAATCACAACAATCACCTCTTTCCCAAAATCCAGAAACTCCTAAAGCCACCTGGGTACAAGCAAACCAGTCTGTAGTTCCACTTTATAACAGCCAACGGGAAATCAATGGAAGTCGTATCAACAATGGAGAGATCACATTCCCACAAGAAAGTAATTATCCTCATAAACCAGAACCGGATGCTGAATTATTACAGAATAAAATCATAGTACCCAAAGGCTCGGAATACGCAATAGTACTGGCTGACGGCACAAAAGTAAAAATGAATGCGGACTCCCATATCAACTTTCCGGTTCAATTCGGAGATACCCGGGAAGTTACTTTGGAAGGAGAGGCCATGTTTGAGGTTACACACGATGAAGCCCGCCCTTTCATAATAAAAACACACGACCATACTATTTATGTATTAGGAACAACTTTCAATATCTCGGCTTATCCCGATGAAGAATTATCAGTAACCTTGATTGAAGGAAAATTAAAGGTAAATGCTCCATCAGGTGAATATTATCTACTACCAGGCGAACATTACTCTTCTGCACAATCAAAAGTTTACAAAGTAGATCCTGAATTCTATATTTCATGGACTGAGGGCGCTATGGAATTTGACGCAATGCCATTTCCCTTGCTGATAGCCCGTCTGTCCCGATGCTATAATGTAGATATTCAAATAGCATCCAAGGAATTAGAAACCATGAAATTCACCGGAGTTATTTTCCGCAACAAGCCTTTGGACTTTGCACTAGACATCATTCATCGTGTATCCGACGTCAAGTTTGAGAAAAAGGGAGAAACCATATTAGTAAAAAAACAATAATCAAGCCCTGTATAACAGGAATATTCTAAATTATTAAATAAGTTATTTGAGTTTTATGAAAAGAAACGAGCTTTGGAAGAGTTTAGTAGCTAAACCTCCAAAAATGAGGTTTTTAGTAATGCTAATGTGCATATTCTGCACATTCAACGCTGTGTTTGCAAATGTATCAGCTGATAAGACAGTCACTATCAAAAGTGAAAACATCAGTGTGAAAGAAGCCCTTAACATGGTCAAAAAGCAAACCGGAATTAATATCATGTACGAAGATGCAACTTTGAACAATGTACCTTTGAAACTAACATTAAACAAAGAACCTTTAGAGCAAGCACTTTCAGTGATTTGTAGCCAGGCAGGTATGCGTTATGAGTTAGTGGAAAACAATTATGTGTTAATATTACCGATTGACAGAAATGCCAAACGCAGAACGATTACCGGAGTTATCAAAGATGATACGGGTGAACCGGTCATTGGAGCTTCTATTGTCATCCAAGGTACAACTTTCGGTACTGTAGCCAATATGGATGGGCAGTTCATGTTGTCTTATCCCGAAAATACTAAAAACGACGAACTGATGATCAGCTTTATCGGTATGCAGACGGTTAAGGAGAAAATTGGTAACAGACATGTCTTCAATGTAAAAATGGAAAGTGAAGTAACTAATCTGGACGAGGTTGTCGTAGTAGGTTACGGCACTTCCTCCATTAAGGACTTGACCGGTTCTGTTGCTTCAGTAGGTTTAAAACAATTGAGCCAATTAAACACTCCTAATGTAACCTCCATGCTTCAAAACTTGGCTGCCGGTGTACAGGTATCCCAAAATACAGGTGTTCCAGGTGAAACTGTCCGTGTACGTGTGCGGGGTGCCACGTCATTGACCGGTTCCAATGAACCCTTGTATGTGATCGACGGAGTTCCTGTAGAAGATCCCAGTATGCTGGATGCAATTTCGCCCAATGATATCCAGTCTATGGACGTACTAAAAGACGCTTCTGCGGCTGCTATCTATGGTTCTCGCGCCGCAAATGGTGTAGTTATCGTTACCACTAAAAAAGGAGTGGAAGGTTCCAAACCTACCGTCAGCTTCAACTACAATGTTACCACTGATGTTCAAATTAAGAACTTCCGTATTTTATATGGTGATGAATGGCGAGAAACAGTACGCCGCTTTGCCAAAGAAACCTTGGTATATGATCCGTCCAACCAATATGCATTGGAAATTCTTGAACCTAATTCCACTGCATTAGGCAGTGCCAACACCAATTGGTTTGATGAAGTGAAACAAACTGCTATCCGCCATAATGCCGACTTGACTGTAAGCGGAGGTAGTAAAGTATCTAAATACCTTATTTCATTATCAGTATTCGATCAGCAAGGTATGGTCAAAGGAGGTGACTTAAGCCGATATAACGCACGTGTGTCTACAGAAATGAACGTGCTGCCTATCCTTCGTTTTGGTATTAATGCCAATATGAGTTATACAGACCAAAATAATGCGAACACATCACTATTTAGTGCGCAAGGATTCCGTCCTGACCTTCCTATATATAATGATAACGGTGAATTTGATATGTCCACAGGTCAAGCCAACCCGGTAGCCAACACCTATAAGAAAAATCATGATAATATTTACCGCATCATGGGAACCGTATACGGAGAAGTTGATATTTGGAAAGGATTCCGGTTCCGTTCCAGTTTATCGGGTAATTTACAATTTACTGAAAACAATTCATTCAGTCCAAGTTTTCTAAGTACTAGAAATGAAGCCAGTGGGTCAGAATATCATTATAAATATTCAAAAACCGTATTCGACAATACATTGAATTATAACTATGAGTTCAACAAGAATCATGTTTTGGATGCCGTAGCCGGTATCTCCTTTGAACGTGGTATAAGCCGTAGTACAAGAATGAATAGCCAGACTTATCCGGATAATGATATTTACACCAATTTAGGAAGTGCCGCAAGCATCTCATCTTGGGGTAACGGATATAATGCAAGTGGTCTGTTCTCTTCATTTGCCCGTATCAATTATAAATTAATGGAGCGCTACCTGTTCACTTTTACAGGGCGTTATGATGGTTCATCCATGTTTGGTTCGAACAACCGTTATGGTTTCTTCCCTTCAGGAGCCATTGCATGGCGTATCTCTCAGGAAAAATTCATGAAAAACCTGACATTCATTAATGATTTGAAATTACGTGCCAGCGTAGGTACTACCGGTACCCAAAACTTAACCAGCTTCTCTAATCGTGATTTATACGAAGCAACCAGTTATAATAACCTGTCAGCCATTATACATAAACAAGTGGGTAACCGCGACATCCGTTGGGAAAAATCGACCCAATATGATTTAGGTCTTGATTTCGCATTGTTCGATTACCGACTGACCGGTTCTATCTCCGGCTATATCAAAGATACCAAAGACTTGATCTGGTCATTTGATTTCCCGCCCAGTGCAACCGGTGGCTCTATGCAGATGAACCGTAATATCGGAGCATTGACCAACCGCGGTATTGAAATAAACCTGGTAGGCCGTGTATTATCTACTAAAGACTGGAACTTGGACCTGACCTTGAATATGTCACATAACAAGAATAAAGTCACCAAACTGGTTGAAGAAGGTAGAGCACAATCAGCTATGAATGTAGTAGTTCAAGGCAGCTATGCCGACCAAGTATTGGCTGTAGGCTATCCAATGGGAGCTTTCCATGGTTATGAATATGCCGGGATCATACAAGATCAAGCCAGAATAGATGAATTGAATGCCTATGCTAAATCAAAGGGACAAAGTTATTACGATGGTAACTCATTAAAACCGGGACATTTGGAAATTAAGGATTTAAATGGAGATGGAATCATCAACTACAATGACCGTGTTATTATCGGTAATCCGGATCCGGATCTGTTCGGCGGTCTGACTGCCAATTTATCTTATAAACAATTCAGCCTGTTCGCCAACTTCGGATATCAGATCGGTGGTTTGAAGATTTATAACAAAACATTGCAGAATCTACCCGGACAATTAACCGGTTTGATTGACTATGGATTGAATGACAGATGGTCTGACACCAACAAAGATGCCAAATACCCGGCCTTGTATATAGGTGACGGTGTACCTAGACTAACCGATCATGAATTGTTTAATGCCTCCTTCTTCCGTTTGCAGGAAGTGCGTCTGACTTATAATTTACCTTTAAACAAAGTAATTAAAGGACAACTATTTGTCTCGGCTACCAATTTGTTCACGCTCACCTCTTATCCGGGAACAGACCCTGCTACCGTAAACAGTAACAGCAACTATGGCGGTAACTATGAAACCTCCACTTATCCGGGTTTCCGCTCTTTCTCGGCTGGTTTAAAAATTAACTTATAATCATTTAAATGTATAATCGAATGAAAAAATATATATTCTTAGCTTTACTTACAATGGGCGTTTCCTCGTGCCAGTTGGTAGATGTCTTGGACCAAAAGCCCGAATTCGAAGCAGATTTAGACGGTGCCATCACAACACCCGCTGCTGTAGAGTTAGCCTTAAACGGAATCTATTACTCCTTGCCCGGAAATGGATTCAATGTCATATTTCCTACAGTAAGTGGTTCCTTCAAAGCCGGGACCATGTGGCGTCAAGAAATTGTCAGCGCCGGTAATGCCGTTTACTACTCCGAACGAATGTTGCCTACCCTATCATTCAGTGATGCAACGGAATGGGATGCAGATTACGCTGTAATCAAAAACGCCAACTTCCTGGAAACAGCCTGTAACCGCATGAGTGACGGAGAGTTCTCCGGAAACCGTAGAGCCGAAGTGTTAGGTGAAATAGCCTATTTACGCGCTTTGGCCTACTTCAATATCTTGGTTCGTTACTGCGAATTTTGGGATATGAATAGTGAATACGGGGTTGTCATGCGTAATGAAGCTCCATCCGTATCCAATGCTCTAAAGGCACGTAGCTCCGTAGCCGATTCTTATCAATATATTCTGGATCAACTGGAAATAGCTATTGAAAAAGCTCCTGATTGGAAAAAGCTTTCACAAGCTTCTAAAGAAGCAGCCAAGGCATTAAAGGCAAGAGTATTGCTGTATGCAGGAAAATACACAGAAGCGGTAGCAGCAGTTAATGATGCAATTGATACAAATTCTCCATTGCCGGAAGCAAACTATGGTGACGTTTTTGATAAGTTTTCAACAACCAAAGAGATTCTATTCGCTCGTGTATTCGACCAAAAAGATGCCACCAACACTTCAACCCGTCAGCAATGTTACGGTAACAGCCCCACGAAAAAACAAGGTTACTGGGGGCCCACCAATGAGTATGTGGAACTGGTGGGGGATGATCCTCGCGCCGATGCCATCTTCTCTAAAGTAGACAGCCTGATGGACAGCCGCAGTTCTGCGGTAGCCTACAACCTGAAATCGGTAAAGAAGCTGCTGAATGATGCCAATGACATGCCTGTCATCTTCAGCCGTGTTTCTGAACTTTATCTGATAAAAGCCGAAGCCTTGTATCGTTCGGGAGCCTCTATATCCGAAGCCTACGCACCGATCCGTAAACTACGCGAAAGAGCAGGAGCCGAAATAATTCTTCCAGCCAATAACGAAGAACTGGAAACCGCCATATTCAACGAATGGATGCTGGAATTGTCTTTCGAGAACTGGCATGAATGGTTTGCCATGATCCGTTTTGCAGGATACACAGAGAAACCCGATTTCACCCGTCTGCTTGCTTTGAACAAGACGTTAAGAGAAGCTTTGGAAAAAGAATATGAAAAATCGGAAGCACAAGGAGACAATTATTACCAACGCATCATAGACCGCCGTATCGATGCCATTCCGTCGTCAGAAATCAGTTCTAATCTGGAATGTAAACAAAACCCTGGTTATTAACATATTAAATTCAAAGACATGAAAAAATATATCTTACTCATTTTCGCATGTATCTATGCGATTCACTTAAATGCCCAGAATGCAGGAATCAATTTCCTGCACGGCACTACTTGGGCAGAAGCCGTAGCCAAGGCCAAAGCAGAAAATAAACTGATATTCATTGATTTCTATACCCAATGGTGCGGACCTTGCCTGAATATGGCACAAACCGTATTCTCATTGCCTACAGTGGGTTACTACTATAACCAAACTTTCATCAACCTCAAAATTGATGCTGAAGAAGGTGAAGGAATTACATTAGCCAAGAAATACGGTGTACGCAGTTATCCCACCTATGCATTCATAGATCCTGCCACCGAAGAAATCGTTCATCGCAGCAGCAGCCGTCAGACTCCCGAACAGTTTATTCAGACAGGAAAAGATGCAAACATTCCTACCAAACGCTCTTTTTACCTGCAAGAGCAATATACCAAGGGGAACAGAGAACGTGCATTCTTGATTGATTACATCAATTATCACTATTCAGTCTATGCACGCAATAACGTACAAGCCGCTTTTGATGAATTAATAAAAGGAGGTGCCAAACTGACTGATCCGAATGTATGGGAAGTATATGTAAACACCATCAATGGCATGAACCCGTACCTGAAGCAAGTATCAGACAATTATGCGGATTTCTGCCAGCGTTTCGGCAAAAAAGCTGTTGACGCTAAATTGGCAAAAGAAACTTCATACGGCGAATTGGCGGAAATTGAAGCCTTATGCAACTATGAAGGAAAAGATTTCAATCTGAAAATGATCCGTATCAATAATGATATCCGGGAACAAAAGTATGAAGCGGCAGCTACCCAGATTGATGCGATGATTGCAGACACCACAGTCAATCAGCAAGAGTTAATCAGTAGACTGAAATTTATCGCCCGTTTGGGATACAAAGCAGAGGAACTTCCCGAATTCTGGTTCAACAAATGTGTAGGCTATCTGCAATACATTGCTTATAACCAAACAGACAGAGATGATGCTTTCATCCATCAGGAATATGCAGCCGCCTTGGAAATGGTACTTCGCAAACTGAACGGCAAAGCCCCCATCCCTGCCTGCCTCAGCACAGAACCCGCATACGGAAAGAAAGTCTATAACATGCGTCCCGATGCATTGAAAATGAAACCTAAAAGAAAAAAATAAGATGAGAACTCTAAAATCCATCATGGTACTTGGCCTTGCGCTGAGTACCTTTACCGCTACAGAAGCTGCAAAGCTCACTTTTAAGGTCACCAATCCCAATGAGAAGGTCAAAGTGAGATTGACTTTCAGCCAAAGTGGCGAACAAAAAGAAGTGGCGATTGATGCCGCTGGAAACGGCAACATAGAAATCACAGGATTCACTCCGCAATATGTAACCATGCAATACACACGCGGACGCCGTACTCTTTATCTGGATCCCAATCAAGACCTTACCTTGTCATTCGACAGTGACAACATGTGGAGAAACACAACCTTTGAAGGAGCAGGTGCCGCTATCAACACCTATCTGGGAAGCAAAGAGCTCCAATCACTCGGTATGCCCGATATGAAAATGCAAGAGGCCGCCCTCATACACAAAGGGGACAGCCTGTACGCAGCCAATTGCCAAGTATTGGAAGCCGCAAAACTTCCAGCCGATTTCACTACACAGGAAAAAATACGTTTGCAATTCTATACGTATTATTATTTCTCCAAATACGCTTTGTATCATCCTCATTTTGGAAAGGATGACAACTATATTCCTTCCAAAGCATATTATGAAAAACTGGAAGCTATTACTCCGATCAATGCCAGTTTATTAGCTCTAAAAGAATATAAGGCTTTTCTTCCCGATGCTATCAGTGCCTTTAGTAATAAAGGAAAAACAGTTGCATCAAGTTCTACAGAACAAAGTGTAAACTACGTAGATGCAACCATACAGGATGAAAAGGTTGCAGAATTTCTGATTGACCAATTTGTTTATAACTTTGTAGACAATAACGGGCTGGATGAAGCAGACGGGCTGATTGTCCTATTCCGCAAACATGTGAAGGATGCAAAGTCCATAGAAAAATTCAACGCACTTTGTACCAAGTGGGAAAAATTAAGATCAGGCAATCCCTCAGCAGCTAGCTTCTCCTATCCGGATATCAATGGAAAAACAGTATCTTTGGCAGATTTGAAAGGGAAATATATCTATATTGACGTGTGGGCTACCTG
>DXLM01000010.1 GCA_019414725.1 Bacteroides sp. | reverse complement strand
TTCTGCTGTCTTATGCAAGAAATAAAAAATGGAATTGATAGAACCCACCTTTATTTGCTATTTAAAAAATAGTACTTATTTTTGCACCGAATATGTGGTTTAACGTAGAGGCCGCATAATTGTTAAATCGAAACAGGTATTTGTTATAAAATGAAAAATCAGAGCTCTTCCAAAGGAGTTTCATATAGATGTTTGTTGTATTGTATAGCTATATTGTTGCTTGTTATGATTCCATTAAAAAGTTTCAGCCAATCAACAGGAGAATTAACAACAGATAGTCTTGTAAAAATGGGATTTGAAAATGTAAGATGGACAGATACTCCTGAAGAAAGAGTTTATGTGGTTGAAAACAGTGCTTACAAAATTCAAGCGTTGGGTATCAGAAAGGCTGTAGATATCATACAGTCGATGGGATTACCCAAGGACAAATCTTGTAAGTTGATTGTTACCAACTATAATATACCTCAGGTCTCACTGACCTATCAGCCTCTTGCCGGTGACACAACAGTGGTAAGCGGTGAAGACTGGAAAGTCAGTTATGATATAGGTGACAGTTGGGACAAGGTGAAGAAAGAAAAGAAAAAGAACAGTTCGCTGTTTAAAGTAGATATTATGGTATATCCTCAATTATCATATATGAATATGATTATTACACAAATATATCAGGTGTTATTTGACTTAAGCCCAGCTATTGAAGTTTCCTTATGGCCAGGAAGTAAGTTAACAGGACAGATAAAGATACCTGTGTATAACGATGGATATGGGATATTGGAAGATAAAGTTCATCCGGGACATATAACCCTTTCCCAGCGTTTCCGTCTGCCATATAATATATATGGGAAAGCAACTATAGGCTATTTTAATGCAGACAGATGGGGAAGTGATTTATCATTGTTTTATCCGTTTAAAGACGAACGTTTCTCTATAGAAGCACGTATTGGTTATGTAGGTATAGGTTATTGGAATGGCTTCAAGCTACATTATGATACGAAAATGACAACAACATGGACAATTGGAGGAAACTTTTATTGGCCGAGATATAATACACAATTTAGCTTAAAAGGAGAAAGATATTTATTAGGAGAAAAAGGTATCAAGTTTGAAATGATACGTCATTTCCGATATGCGTCCATAGGTTTTTACGCAATGAAAGCAGAACATGCCAACAGTAATGGTGGATTCAGGTTTCAAGTCGCGCTTCCTTTTTATAAAAACAAAAGACATAAATATATACCGCGTGTAAACTTCTCAAATAATATGGGAATTATTTATAACGCAGGAAATGAACGAAAATATTATAAACAATATAAAGCTGAAACGAGTGACAACATAATGGAAAGTAATAGTTTTAATCCATATTTTATTAAATCAGAATTATTAAAATTTTAATTTTATCGAGATGAAAAAAAACAAATTTTTAAGTGGTTTAAGTGCTAAATTGGCACTGGCCATAGTAGCATTGACAACAACAATGTTTACTTCTTGTGAGAAGGAAAATATTGGAATTGAGGTTACCCCCGTAAATGCAAAATTTATTATAACCCCCGTGGTTATTGATGCGACTACAGGTACAGATGTAACTCAAAGTGCAGAAATTTCTTTCAGTAAAGGTAACGGAACCTACGAAGGTACACCTGAACTAGCTAGTGAATCCATTAATATAAATGCAAAATACAAGGGAATGACTGGTTCTGCATCAGTTACTATTCCTGCACTAAAAGCAGGTCAATTCGGTGCAAAAGAAGTTACTATTATCTTAAGCGAGAATTTCTTTGCACAAGAAGAAAGTAGTAATTCTCAAATAGAAACAACTAAACACAGTGGGTTCAAGGATAATACCAGTGATTATTGGTATTACATTACAGTAACTTACACTAAAAAAGAAGGTAGTGAAGTTATAAAGAACGATTATGAGGGAAACGACAGCGAAATAAATAACATTATAGATGCTTATAATAAAGGTGTCCGAGAAGACAAAGTGACTCTAAATGATGTACAGGTATTAGCACATTCCCGTTTTAGTGTTTTTGTGGACTATATGAAAACAACATCTGTTTATCAGATAATCGAAAAATCACCTAAAAGAGATGGAAATCCTGTTGCAAGCTTCACAGTCGATTCTTACAATACTATAGTTTCTCCTAAAAATGAGCAAATACCGGGTCATGGACATGCTCCAAGTCACGGCCACGGTCATGGACATGGAGATGACAGCAATAGCGGTGGTGGTATTATTATTGCAGACTAATAGCCAGTTAATATTTTGATTTAATCACTAAAAACATAATATAATGAAATATAAATTTTTAACCCTGTCTTTATTATTGGCAGGCGTATGTGCAACAACAATTAAAGCACAAGAAACTAATTATTATACTCCGAAATGGAGCGATAATATTTTTATTAGCGTAGGTGGTGGTATACACTCTGTAGCAAACGATGGATTTAACAGAATATCTCCGAATTTCAGTATTTCGCTTGGTAAATATATTACTCCGACTTGGGGAATACGCGGTCAAGTGAACGGAATATGGCAAAGTTTATGTTTACAAGAAATTGGCTATCACGAACACAACAAGAACTATGTTGGAGCGAATATTGATGCAATGGTAAACTTGTCATCTTTATTTGCAGGCGCTAATCCTAACCGTTTCTTTGAAGTTTATGGTTTTGTAGGTCCTCAGTTATCTGTTGCAAAATCTGCAAATGTTGTTTATACTTACGATGGCAACACAGGTGAAAGAACTGGTGTTTCTACATCCGGTGAAGCAAAAGCTAAAGCTCGTATAGGCGCTTCTGCCGGTTTAGGTTTAAAGTTTAACTTAAACAATAAATGGGCTATCGATGTTGAAGCTCGTGGTGCAATCGCTCCTTCAATCTTCGGTAACATCAGCGATCACCGTAAGGCAGAAGGTACAGGTATGATCACAGCAGGTGTAAGCTATACTTTTGGCGGCAAGAAGTTTGCTAAAGTTGAAGACCGTGTAGTAGAAAAAGAAGTGATCAAGGAAGTGGTTCGTGAAGTTCCGAAAGAAGTAGTCAAGGAAGTGATTAAAGAAGTTCCTAGCGCTGCAGAAGTTGCTATCTTCTTCAAGATCGGTAAAGCAAAAATCAGTTCGGAAGGTATGGTTAATGTACAGTTAATGGCTAAAGCTATCAAAGCTAATCCTAACGCCAAGTACAAAATCGCAGGCTTCGCTGATAAAGCTACAGGATCTGCTTCATTCAACCAGACTTTGTCTGAAAAACGTGCTCAGGCTGTTTACGATGCATTGGTTGCAGAAGGCGTAAAAGAAAGCCAACTTGAAAAAGTTGCTATGGGTGGAACAGACAACATGTTTGGCAAGAACTATCTGAACCGCGTAGTTATTCTGGAAGTAAAATAATCATTGCTACCTGATAAAACTCTGATAAATTAAAGAAGGGGGTATCGTAACAAACGATGCTCCCTCTTTTTTTCTTCAACTGCATTTTTAATCACATAAGCAGCAACAGCAAACAAACCGTATAACAAGAATCTACGAATCTTGGCTATACAATTCCGGAAACTTGAGGCAACATTTACCGAATCTTGTAACAAGATACCGGGCTATATCACAAACAAAAAGCTTTTTTAAAATACTCCCAGGATATATAAGCAAAGGGCATATAATGTTGCAGGTGCAAGATATATATCTTGCACCTGCAACATTACACAAACAAAAGCATTTACTTATCTTCAATAGACCAGCTTCACATTGTCAACCCAAAGCGTATTTCCGGGAGAACCGATAAAAGCTCCCCCATGACTGGACGAAAATTGCAGTATCATGTGGGTAGGATTCTCATTGGCCTCCGCCCATCCTGTTTCTTTAATCAAGACACTTTCTCCCTTACTATTTCTAGTATAATCTCTCTCTCTCAACCCCATCGTTTCATGATCATAAGACGGATGCTTGGTTATATCACCATACAGCACTTCATAAGTAGCACCATTCACCCAACCATCCGAGTCCTTATCATACTTCACCACCATAGTTCCTACCCTCTTCGCAGTAATATTTCCTTCAGCGTCCTCCATACGTTTTTGCAAAAAGAAAACAGTTATCGCACAATCCTGCCCTGCCACCTGACCTTTCTTGCTGAAGCCTGTCAACCGGATACGATCTTTCTCACCAGACATCTTTACCTTATAATCATAACGGACAGCTTTGGGACGTTGGGTAAAAGGAACTCCCCAATTCATATTCTTCTCAGCATTCTTGGTTCCTGTTATCGGCTCCAGCATATCACCTAAATAAATGGATCCGGCTGCCAATACAGTAATATTCACCATTCCCAATACCTTGACGCTCTCTATATGCGTTTCCAGACGAGCACAATATCCATTGTCCCGTTTGTCCCTGTAAACAGAATTATTTGTTTTAACAATGCCCACTACCTTAGCCATCACATTAGAGGTTCCCCAAGGAGACCCTCCCATATTCTTATAAGGTTTGTTACCATCTATTTCCTTTGTAGGGCCTATCTCATAAAGAAGTTTGGTATTGCCGCCTATAACACCGGACTCATGAACCTTACGGATTATCCACTGATCCATATCTCCGTATTTTATAGGTACCACCTTTTCCTGGGCAAAGCCATACAGCGGTGCTATAGCCAAAAGAGCAGCGACCGATAATCTGCCATAATATTTCATACCCTTAGTTTTTATTGTTGTTTAGAACCGGCAAAGCTATAAAAAAAAGCGGCAACTTCACAGTTGCCGCTTTTAATAAAGAAAAATAGACTATATTTTCTTCTTAATTTACCAAAAAGAAATCATTAATATACTCTATATAGTAACCATGCCTTTTGGAAATCGTCACGGTTAGGATATTTTGCCTTAAATTCCTCCTTTGCCTGAGTAGCCTCCGCACGGTCATCGTATGAAGATGCTATAACGCGATACGTATTTCTTTCAGCATTATAAACCACTTTGGCATTATAGCCTTGACCATCCAAATATTGTTTCAGACCTTCCGCATTCGCTTTCACGCCAAAGCTACCACATACTACACTATATGCTTTTAAGCCGTCACCTGAAACCAGTTCTACTTTCTCTTCGCGAACCGGACCGGCAACAGGAGCAGTTGTCACGGGGGCAGATACTACCGGAGCAGCTTCAACCGGAGTCGCTTCTACCTGATCGGCAGGAGCTTCAGCCAATTCCTGTTGTTTTGCCTTTTCATAAGCCTTCTTGTAAGCACTTTCGCTAGATTTACATGAGGAAAATGCCAAGGCTACGCACAATCCCATACCCAACACAACTAATTTTTTCATGATTACTCAATCTTTTATAAATTAATACTCTAGTTTAATTCCATTATATTGGTGCAAAAGTAGCAATATATCAACAGCTTTCACAGCAAGAACAGAGTTAAATTTAGTTAATCAGAGAAGAATCTCCAATTTCTATTCAAAAATAGACAAAATAAACAACAACATTCAGTTTTATTTGTTAGATTTGTAAGGTACAAAAAACAAAAAACTATGAAAGGATTAAGTATTTTAGCTGCATTCCTAGGCGGAGCCGTAGTTGGTGCAGCAGCCGGTATTTTATTTGCTCCTGAAAGCGGAGAAGACACTCGTAGCAAAATTGCTGATGCTTTACGTAAAAGAGGTATCAAATTAAGTCGCACAGATATGGAAAATCTGGTCGATGAAATTGCAGCCGAGGTAAAAGAATAAGCAACGCCCACAAAAGTGTATTGTCATTCCGGATACAAGTCCGGAATGACAATAATTTTTAAATCAAAACTCCACGCATGTTTGCAAACGATAAAAATATAGATAATCTGCAACAACTTCTGGCAGAGCTTAAAAAGTACGCAGAGTTACAAAAGGATTATGTAAAACTACATTTAGTAGAAAAACTTACTATACTGATATCAACCCTCATCCTTGTCTTTATATTATTGATATTAGGTATTATCGCCCTTTTCTACTTATCATTTACATTGGCCTATGTACTCGCACCTCATGTAGGCGGGCTTATGGCCAGTTATGGAATCATTACCGGATGCATTATTCTGCTGATTCTGTTAATCGTTTTATTCCGCAAACGGCTGATTGTTCAGCCTATGGTAAATTTCCTTGCCAACTTGCTTTTAAATGACAACTGATTATGAAAGAGAATACTCCTAATGAAACGCCCATCATCACTTTGGAAGTGATAGCACAACGAAAAGCTGAGAAGTTGGAAGAAGTACAGCAAGCTAAAAAAGAAATGGTACAAACCATACATGAACTTTTTGCGCCTGTAGAACACAAAGGAGGCGTAGAAGGCATTATGCAACATATCAATACAGGAATCGCCGTTTATGACGGAGTACGGACCGGTATCAAGATCATGCAAAGAATCAGAGGATATTTCCTGAAAAAAAAGAAATAACTTAGTATTAACCACAACATTTTATCCACATGAAAAGACAGCTACTAGGTGTGGCGGCAATTTTGTTGTCAATTTCCACGTATGCACAGGACAATCCATTATGGATGCGTTATTGTGCCATTTCTCCGGATGGAACCACCATCGCATTCACCTATAAAGGTGACATCTACACAGTACCTTCTACAGGCGGCAGGGCCAGTCAGATTACAACCAACCCTGCCCACGACACCAAACCCATCTGGAGCCCTGACGGAAAAAAAATTGCTTTCGCATCAGACCGAATGGGAAGTATGGATATTTTTGAGGTAAACAAGGAAGGGGGTATCCCCAAAAGATTAACTACCCATTCGGGTAATGAAACCCCGGTGGCTTATAAAGATGCCGGACACATTCTGTTTCTAGCCAATATAATGCCAACAGCAGAAGACGCACAATTCCCCTCCGGACAATTCCAACAAGTATATGAAGTCAATACCGAAGGCGGACGCCCCATCCTCTTCTCTTCCATGCCGATGGAAGATATCAGTATCAATCATACAGGCAATACTTTACTCTACCATGACAAAAAAGGATATGAAGACCCTTGGCGTAAACATCACACTTCATCCATTACCCGCGATATTTGGCTGTGTTCTCTGAATGGAAACCGTACCTTTCGCAAACAAACTGCTTTCAATGGTGAGGACCGCACTCCCGTTTGGGCTTCAGATGATAAATCATTCTATTATTTAAGTGAGGAAAAAGGCTCATTTAATATTTTCAAACGTGATATTGACGGTAATACATCCAAACAAATTACCAACCATACCAAACATCCGGTACGCTTCCTGAGTGCTGCCTCCAATGGAACATTATGCTATGGATATGATGGCGAAATCTACACGGTAAAAGAAGGTGCCATTCCGCAAAAAGTTCAGATTTCCATTGTCACCGACAAGAACGACAAAGATCTCATCCGCCAGATCAAGCGTAACGGAGCAACAGAGATATCCCTTTCGCCCGATGCAAAGGAAATTGCTTTTGTACTACGCGGAGATGTATATGTCACATCAACAGAATACAGCACTACCAAACAAATCACCAATACTCCGCAACAGGAACGCGATATTCACTTTTCTCCGGACGGAAGAAGTATTGTTTACGCTTCCGAAAGAAACGGATTATGGCAGATTTATCAAACCAGTCTAGCTAAAAAGGAAGAAAAACAGTTCGCTTACGCAACCGATATCAAAGAGGAAAGACTGACCAATTCGGATATCACTTCATTCCAACCTCAATACAGTCCTGACGGCAAAGAAGTAGCCTTTCTTGAAAACCGTACTACCATCCGTGTTCTGAATCTGAAATCAAAAGCTGTACGCACCGTCATGGACGGCAAGTACGAATATTCTTATAGTGACGGCGACCAATGGTATCAATGGAGTCCGGACAGCAAATGGATTCTTACCAACTACATAGGTATTGGCGGATGGAATAACAAGGATGTTGCACTGGTCAACGCATCTGGTAACGGAGAAATTCATAATCTGACCGAAAGTGGATACAGTGACGGCAATGCCAAATGGGTATTGGATGGAAAAGCCATGATTTGGGAAAGTGACCGCGCAGGATTCCGCAGTCACGGAAGCTGGGGTGCTGAAGCGGATATCTATATCATGTTCTTCGACCTGGACGCATACGACCGTTTCAGAATGAGCAAGGAAGAGCTTGCCTTGCTGGAAGACTCGGAAAAGAAAGACAAAGAGAAGAGTGAAGAGAAGGAGAAGGCCGATCATAAAAAAGATAAAAAGAAAGACTCCAAGAAAGAAGATGACAAGAAGGAAGTAAAACCACTGGTTTTCGACCTTGAAAACAGCCGTGACCGTGTGATTCGTCTGACTGTAAATTCTTCACGATTGGGAGATGCTGTATTAACTCCGAAGGGTGACAAACTATATTATCAAGCAGCCTTCGAAAGCGGATATGATTTATGGGAACACGATCTTAAAGAAAACAAGACTAAAATCGTCATGAAAAAAGTCGGTGGCGGAGCCCTGCTTCCTGATAAGAAAGGCGAGAATCTGTTCCTTTGCAGCCAAGGTGGTATCAAGAAAGTCACTGTCAGCAGTGGTGAAACCAAACCTGTAGAATTCGAAGCTTTCTTCGACTACCAACCCTATGGTGAACGCGAATATATTTTCGATCATGTATGGCAACAAGTAGAAGATAAATTCTATGTAAAAGATCTGCACGGAGTAGACTGGAAAGGCTATCACGAAGCATACGCACGCTTTCTTCCATACATCAATAACAATTATGATTTTCAGGAAATGCTGAGTGAAATGCTGGGTGAGTTAAACGGTTCGCACACCGGAGCACGTTACTACTCAAACGGCCCTATACTATCCACAGCGACCCTAGGAGTATTCTATGACGAAACTTATGATGGTGACGGGTTAAAAATTAAAGAAATATTGGCAAAAGGTCCATTTGCCGTGAAAAAAACGGATGTTACTCCCGGTTGCATCATCGAGAAAATTGACGGCAAACCTATCGTGAAAGGGCAAGACTACTTCCCGCTGCTGGAAGGCAAAGCCGGAAGAAAAGTGTTACTGGCCATATATAATCCGGCTACCGGCAAACGTTTTGATATCACCATCAAAGCTATCAGCATGGGCGAACAAAGTAACTTGCTGTACAAACGTTGGGTAGAACGTTGCCGCAATATAGTCGATAAGTTATCCGAAGGCCGCATCGGCTATGTACACGTAAAAGGCATGGACAGTCAAAGTTTCCGCGAAGTATATAGTGAAGTATTGGGACGCTGCCGCAACAAAGAAGCTATTATTGTTGACACACGCCACAATGGAGGCGGATGGCTACATGATGACTTGGCCACTTTATTAAGCGGCAAGGAATATCAGCGTTTCGTTCCACGCGGACAATACATAGGCAGCGACCCATTCAATAAATGGCTCAAGCCATCCTGCGTATTGGTATGCGAGGACAATTACAGTAACGCACATGGCTTCCCATGGGTTTACAAGGAATTAAAGATAGGCAAACTGATTGGTGCTCCGGTTCCGGGCACAATGACTGCCGTATGGTGGGAAAACCAGATCGACCCGAGCATTGTGTTCGGTATTCCTCAGGTGGGTTGTATGGATATGCGTGGACAATATGCGGAAAATCACCAACTTTCTCCAGACATTGAAGTTTATAATACTCCAGAAAAGGCATTGGCAGGTGAAGACCAGCAGTTGGAAGCAGCCGTACAAGAAATGCTGAAAACAATAGGGGAAAAGAAATAAAACAATCCCATCCTGATAAAAAGAAAAGGGTGTCAAAACACAACCTTTGAGGAAAAGGACTTTTCATCCGAGGCTACTTTGACACCCTTTATCAGCCATAAAAAGAGCCGTATCAACTCTACTCCCGAGTAATGATACGGCTCTTTTCTATACATTACAGCAAGATAATGTATGGGGCATCTATGCTGAGCATACTTAAATATGTCATAATGATGCTCTATAAGTTGTTCCCACTCATGCCCTCATTTCCAACTATAACCCACTCATTGTAAAGTCATTACCCTCACACCTCATTCTCATCTCTTAAGACACTCATTCACAATATAATATACATGCACAAGCCTATAAACCGGTTATTTGGTAAGCCCCCTGTTTTTTCAGCTTTTCTTCCTTGCACAAACGGCATAAATAACGGTGCCGTAGTTTGTATCATACTGTTCTTCTTTGACGATTAAAAGTTCAATATCTGTTAATCACGAATGTAATTAAGTCTAATCACTATTGTAGTTAACTTTAACCACTACTGTAATTAAACTTAGTCACAGTGGTGAATAAGCAATTACAAATATATAAAAGGGAGAAAATAAAAGGGAGAAAACAGATAAGAGACAGGGAAATATGCATACATAGACTACCGCCAACTCGCTGCACAAGCCATGCAGCTGCTTTATAAGAACGAACGTTATGGGTTGAATGATGAAAATGAGAAGGTATTGTGGCAAAACAACATCGAATTTGAGTAAATTTCGCCTTTGGAACAGTTGTTTAAATGTCACTTCTATTCCGCCACTACAGAGAAGAAGGGAGAAAGGCTGACCGCACATGAAGATTTTCAATTATTTGCAAGAGTACAAGCGTGAAAAGCCTGTCAATCAACAAGATAAATTAACACAGACACATTATACGCAAACTGAACATTCACCCAAAAGCCAGCAGAAAAGGTACTTTATATCACATGATAAAGTTAGAATAATTTATTTTCAATCATCTGTGTTAGTGAGGGCAATGCCCTCACTAACACAGATGCTACCATCACTAATAAGCAGTTCATTATAAACCAGTTAGAGCCAAAGTGAGGGCATGAGGGCATTTTCGCGTCCAACTTTCTATTTGTTAAGTTGAAAGGGATGGCTTCTATTCTCCGGTATGAAAGACACCATTTCCGGCATCGCACCAACTTATCTTGCTCTTTCTTTCCAAAGACGAGTCATATCTTCCAAAGTCTTTCCTTTTGTTTCAGGAACCATCTTCCACACAAACAGAGCTGCAAGCACACAAATCACGCCATAAAGCCCATAGGCAAATACCGGACTGAATTCATACATGGCAGGAAAAGTGGAAGAAACCAGATAATTGAATATCCACTGGAAAGCTACAGCAATAGCCACTGCCTTGCCGCGGATAGTATTCGGAAATATCTCTGCAATCAACACCCAGCAGATAGGTCCCCATGACATCATAAAGAATGCAGCATAAACTATGATGGAAAGAACAGGAAGAATACCTCCCACCTGAAACTCATCACAAAACGCAACACAGAATGCACCTACAGCCATGCCAATAGAACCAACAATCAACAAGGGTTTACGTCCCATCTTCTCTACGGTAAAGATGGCAATCAATGTAAAGAGAATATTAACTACCCCCATTACCACAGTCTGCATCATACCATCGCCACCGCCACCGATTTTTTCAAAAATACGCGGTGCATAATAAAGCACAGCATTAATGCCGATAGCTTGCTGAAATACAGAAAGCAAGATGCCGACTACAATAACTGTCAGCCCGTATGTAAGCAGTTTTTCCGTTTTCTCGGAAGTCACAGCCTTTATTTCAGACAAAATAGTTTTAGCCTTATCTGTTCCATTTACTTTTTCAAGTACAGAAAACGCTTTATCATCCTGATGGGTCATAGCCAAATAGCGCGGAGTTTCAGGAACCAAAAACAATAAAATGCCAAATAATGCAGCCGGAACCGCTTCTGAACCAAACATATATCTCCAACCATCGGAAACAAGCACTTCATCCGGCATACCATCTTTAATCATATAATTGACAAAATAGACTACCAACATGCCAAAAATAATAGCAAACTGATTACAGGAAACCAATTTACCACGAATTTCGGAAGGGGCAATTTCGGCAATGTACATCGGACAAACAGCAGAGGCAAGTCCTACACCGATTCCCCCGATGATACGATAAAAGTTAAAAGCAAGGATCAATGCAAACGAAGTATCTCCTTTAGAGAAAAATAAAAATTCGGGATAATAAGAGCCTAAAGCAGACAGGAAGAACAATAAAGCAGCCAGACGCAACGAATTACGACGTCCTAGCCCCGAAGCAAAATAACCGGAAAAAGCACTGCCAATGACGCAACCTATCAATGCACTGGAAGCAGTCACGCCATGCCAGAAAGCATCTAATCCCAAATGTTTTTGCAGAGCCTGCTCCGCCCCCGAAATAACAGCTGTATCATAACCGAAAAGTAAACCGCCGAGAATGGCTATAAACACCACTCCCATCAGATAGAAATTGTTTTTCTTGTTTTTCATAATAAAAGAATTATAATAGTTTTCGTAATAAATACAATAACAAAGCTGTGCGAAAATAATCATTAATACGTAATTCTATTATAATTCTCCAACCATTTTAAATCTTTTTCACATCAAGGAAAAACAAGATTATTCCGTCTGAACTGTTCTATGTCTTCCTTTTTTAATCCTATCTTATCCAATGACTTAGGAAGATTATGGTCATTAAGATAATAACGCGGACGAATGAGATATTGTCTGTTTGCTACCGATAGGCTATCTGCCCTATAAGGTGTCTGTACCCCTGCCAAATTCAGCATGGTATGAAACACGGAAGCATTTCCCGCCACCGGTTTTTCACGGTTCTGCAATATAGCTTCATGTACTTCCACATTCTTTTCTCTATATGTTTTGGACAACCAAATTAAAAATGGCACATGCAGTTGATAATAAGACGGGACCGGGGATGCGTGTAAAAATAATTTTCGATTATCATCAAAAATATCCTCTCCATGATCCGAAGTATAAAGCATAGCCGAAAAAGAGTTTGTTTTCTGCAATAAAGTGATCAAAGAAGCCAGGAAACCATCTGTATAACGGATGGTATTATCATATGCATTCATCAAATACTCTTTATTCTCATATTTGGCGTCTGTCAGATTATCCGGTTTAAAGACAGACATGGATTCGGGATAACGTTCTTTATAATTAAAATGTGATCCATAGGCATGCAGCACGATGAATAATTTTTGATGACCTGCCTTTAGCTCCTTTTCTACCAGAAACAATAGTTCGTCATCCGAAATATTGGCTCCTTTCGGAGCATCTTTCTTGATAAACTTCCAATCATCTGCCTCCATCCCCAAAAAATCAATAAAAGAATGGTTAGGAAGCTGGTTCGAAAAAAAGGCAGTATGAAATCCTGCTTCCTTGAAAGCGGTAATGATTCCTTTCTGTCTATAAAGACAGTCATAATCCTCAGCCGAAGCTGCCGAAAGCAACATAGGCACACTTTTATGAGTAGTATTAGACTGGGTAAGCACATCCGTGAAAGTTACCACCCCCTCCATTTTATCAAGTAATGGAGTAGTATTCCTTTCATAACCATAAAGTCCGAAATTACAGGCACGGGCCGTTTCCCCTATCACCAAGACATAAACTTCCCGGCTGTTTTCATCATGTGCGGCACTGGCATTAAAAGTAAAATCCCTTGAAGTTTCCGCATATCCGGCTGTTTCGCCCGCACGTTCTGCAGCCAATACTAGATTATAACATACATTAGCCGGATACATTTCGATCTTTACTTGATAATCACGTTGCGTCGCATAGCAGATAACGGTCAATAACGCTCCTGCAACAATGCCTGCCAAGGCATACTTACGTTGAGAACGAATAAAAGAATATTCCAACTGATTACCCCGGGCCCATGAAAAACCTCCCAAGACCAAAGCAGGAATGTAAACAACAAAAACACCAATTACAGCCGGCAGTAAATTATCCAACAGTTCCAGCGCCTCCCCGGAATTAGTAGTTGTCAGATTCAGGAACATATCTACTGCAATGATAGAACGCCCGAACAGGTATAGCAATACCAGTTGGAATGCCGCAAAGAAAACAAACGGAAATAAGATCCAAATAGTCTTTCCAGGTTTACGCCCCAATGTCATAATCAACCAATAAACCGATACCGGCAGAATGACATTACAAATACGTGCCCAAAGTGTCATTTGCTGTTCTGTAAAAAACAATGCCACATTGGGAATGGCCAAGACAACGATGAACAGAACGAACAACCGTTGTGGCTCACAACACCACTGAATAAATTCTTTAAAATGCTTCATTTATATTAAAGATAAAACCAGACTGTCCATTTTTTCCAAATCCATAGTCCAGACGAACATTTACATTCTTTTTAAACTCCCAACGATAACCTATTCCATAATTAGGCAACACTCTGTCCATGCACAAAGCACTGAACTTATTGAATACAGTTCCGGCCCCTATCCAAACTACAACACCATTACGTTTCCATACATGCTGACGCAGTTCCACCTGCCCCTCTATTTTATGCTTGTCACGATAGCGCCCTTCGTAATAACCACGCATGGAATACGAGTTTCCCAACAACGCCATCATGGCCCATGACGGATTACCGAAATTAAAAGTACCGCGTAATTCTCCTGCCAACAATCCTCCTTTCCATACAGGATGATAATAACTGGTACGCAAATCCGTAGTACTGAATGCATAATCGTTTCCTAAAAACTTAGGACGGAAACACTGGGTAATATTCAAATAATATCCCTTATGGGGATTGGTCAACACATCGCGCGAATCATATGCCAAAGAAAGGCCCACTCCATAATTAGCAGTAGTAAGATTCATCCCCTCCAGTAGTTCGGGGCGTTCCATATTCTTACCATGCACATAATCATAAGATGCCATAGGACCTACATATAGATTATCCGCTATCCGAAACAGGAAACTAGCTTTAACTTGTGCTTGCCAGCGATCTAAATCAGATTCATTGGCATCTACCTTACCCATATCGTACCCTATTCCCCAAAACTTGGAAGGAAAGGAATAAAAATAAAGAGTATAATCCAGCCGGTATTTGTCCTGCGGAAAGATATGAGTTCCGCGTATCCCCAACATATAGAAGCCAACAGTGGAAACATCTCCGAATAAAGATACATTGGACGGAGGAAGAAGCATGTCATTTCTATCGGTACGATAAAGCCCCGCCGCCACCAGTCCCAGCCCCAGTTTGGTATCCGTACTGTAATGTGGTCCGCCAATAATACTGAAATCAAATTTCTTATGATTCTTATCTTTATTAGCATCATTAAAATAGTCCAGAAACTTTTTGAAAAAAGTCCTTTTCTGTACTGTGCTGTCTTTGTGTTGCGTTGTCGTATCTTCAGGCAAATAAAACAGCCCACCCTCTTGCGTGACTGCCAAAGCCGCATCTGCCATACATATAAAGATTACGATCCAAAATGATATTTTCTTCATTGTAATCTATTCTTTTTTCCACTGTTAAAACAAGCTTTACAGTAAACATAAACTGAATAAAAACAAATAAAGCAGGTCTGGATACAAAGATAGCCAAACCTGCTTTATTGTGACTTTTTTATATAATAAGAATCTGGTCTGAATTTACCTATTTCTGTCCTAAATACCTTATACCGGTTGCTTTTCTGTAATCAGCCAACGCAATCTTCTGCTCATAATAAGATTGGATAAGGTTTGTATATGCCTGTATCCATGTCAGCTGTGCAGAAAGCACATCCAAAATAGTCAACTTACCTTCAGTATAACTAAAAGTGTTCAAATCCAAGTTCTCTTCTGCCAGTTTGCAGTTCTCCTCGGCAATACTTATCTGACGGGTATTCTCGGTCAGACTAGTCCACGCCTTCGCCACTTCTTTGCTTATTTGGTCTTGCTTATCTTGCAATGCATACTGCTTGCTTAATAAAATAGCCTTCTGTGCAGCCGTCGATTTAAAGCGGGCTCCCCAATGGAAAATCGGCAATTTAATAGAGGCATACACATTACTATTAAACATAGTTTCGCCCGAAATGTTCAACATCTGTGTTCCCCATGTCTCTTTAAAACCGATAGAAAGAGAAGGATTGTACTTGGCGGCAGCCAGACTTACCTGTCTTTTCTGATAATCCACATCCAACTGTGAGATAGCATAATCGGGACGCACATTCAAGGCTGTTTCCGCTCCAATAAAGGCAGGCATAGGCAATATGGTAGAAATAGAATCCGTCAAATCCATTTCAGCCAGCGGTTCCAATCCCATCAGCACATTCATATTCTGCAAGGCGACCTGATAAGACTGGTAGCTGCTGGAACGTTGCAATTCAGCCTCTTTCAAACGGGTCTGCATCTGAATGAGATCCGTCTTGCTGATATAGCCATCATCGTACTTATCTTGCAGCACTTTGGTCAACTGCTCAATAATCTGCACATACTGGCACATCGTTTCATACATTTCTTTTTGTGCGGCTGTTCCCCAATAACTGGCTTCAGCAGCATAGATAATATTATCCGTTGTCAAATCCACCGACTTATCCGCCATCTGGGTTTGTATTTGGGAAGCCTTGTAATTGTGATAGATGCTTCCACCGGCATAAATAGGTTGTGATACCCCTACTTCGGCACTGTATGAATCGTGCTCCATAGGAACAGCCATTCCGCCAAAATCCATCTCGTATTTGTTAATACGATACTGATAGCTTCCCGTTGCATCAACAGCCGGGAAGAAAGCGGTTTTTGCCGCTTTCATAGCCTTCTGCATAGCTGTACGTTGTGCCACACTCTGTTTTAAGGTTTGGCTATAATCCAGTACCTTTTGTTCAAAGGTAGAATAATCCACGACAGTCTGAGCCGAAAGTGTACCGGTCATACAAGCCATACCTATAATATAGATCATCTTAGTTTTCATTATCTGTCTGCTCTGATTTTAAAGAAAATACAATAAGTTACCGGAAGAACAAAAATGGTCAGTACCGTCGATACGAACAAACCACCCATAATGGTAGCCGCCATACCTGCAAACATGGCATCGCCCAACAATGGAAGCATACCCAGAATAGTAGTTCCGGAAGCCATGGTCACCGGAACGATACGTGTCTTGGTAGCCTCGACCACGGCAGGCACAGCCCCCTTTCCATCCTTCAACTGAAGTCCGATTTCATCGACCAGCACAATGGCATTCTTGATATTCATACCAATCAACCCCAACAGACCGAGGATGGCAAAGAAGTCCAATGACTTGCCAAACAAGAGCAATCCCCATACCACACCGATAAACACCAGCGGCAACATAAGCATAATCAATACCGGCTTGCGGTAGTTGCTGGGGAAAAGAAACAGCAGAACCACATAAATCAACAGGAAAGTCAGCGGAATATTCTTCGCCAATGCAGCATTACTTACATCCTGTGTTTCCTGCTCACCGAAATATTTCATTTTATACCCTTCGGGCAACTGCATCTGCTCTTGTACGGCAGTAAGCACCTGTTTAAACGCAGCCATCGTATTGGCTCCACGTTTAGGTTCACATTGCATCATCATACAACGCTCGCGGTTAAAGCGACGGACTACATTATAATCATAACCCAAAGCGAAATTATCGATTACCTGTTCCACTTTCACGGAATTTCCTTTCGTACTGAATACAGGCACACTTTTCACATCATTCAAGTTCATTTTTTCCACATCCTCATCTTTCAGCAGGATAGGCAAGGAAACATCCCCCTCACGATATTCTCCCAAAGGCAAACCATTGGTAGCCGTACGGAATGAGTTGGCAACCTGCTGACGGGTAATCCCCAAGCGTAAACCTTTCTGTTGAGAGAACATCGGTTTCCACACGGGCACCTTATCTCCCCAGTTGGAACGGATATCCGTCACCATATCACACTGGCGGGCTATTTTTTTCGCCCTTTCAACCAATGCGGTCAATGTATCGGGATTTTCACCGATAAAACCGATCTCAATAGCAGCTTCAGGCACCGGAGACAAAGCAAAAAGTGCCGAACGGGTAATGATATTGGGAAAGTTCTGAGTCATGTGCTCATAAAACTGCTGTTCCACTTCGGCTGCATCTTCGGGGTCTTTAGTTTCCACCATCACATTGGCATAGTTAGACTTCGGTCCAAAAGAAGAACTTGCCAAATAGTAACGCAACGGAGTACCACCCAATGTCACCGAATATGATTTAACTTTCTCATGATTCTTCAAGTAATCCTCCACCTTCATCACATCCTGATCTACCGCATGAATACTAAATCCCTCAGGGAATACCAGATCAGCACGGAAATAAGGCTTATTCATTTTCGGGAAAAAACTCTGAGGCATAACAGCCATAATAACCAAAGAAAGCACCAAAGTTACAAAAACCGTGGTCAATGTCACAAAACGGCGTTTAATCAGCAAGGTCAGAAACTTCTCGAATTTATGATAGAGTTTAGTATCATACGGGTCTTTCATCGCACCGCCGGGAACAGCTTCTTTCAAAATAAAATTACCAAAAGTCGTAGTCTGGCACAAAGCCAGAATCCAGCTCAATCCCAGTGATACAGCCAATACAACAAATAGCGGTTTCACAATCTCAGCCACGGATGCCGGTGCCAGATACAAAGGCAGGAAAGAGCAGATAGCAATAAAAGTAGCGCCCAGCAATGCCCATTGCGGCTTGATGGCTCCCTCTATCAATGACTGATAACGTGATTTTCCGCGCTTGATACCTATCTGCGCATTATCTGTCACCACAATGGCATTGTCCACCAGCATCCCCATGGCGATAATAAATGCCGCCAAGGAAGTACGGTTCAATCCTACCCCCCACATCAACATAATAAGCAAAGTACCACCTACCGAGAAAAGTAACGAACTACCTATCAGCATACCGGCACGCGATCCCATCACCACAAAGATAATCAGGATAACAATAACCAATGATTCTATCAAATTCAGGATAAAGCCATTATTCGCCTCATCGGCAATCTTGTCCTCAGGATAAAGCGAGGTCAGTTCAATGCCGATAGGCAACAATTGCTCTATTTCCGCCAACCTTTCGTCCACTGCTTTACCCACAGCTACCACATTATCCTTTGCTCCACTGGCCACACCTATACCGATAGCACGTTTACCATTGACCCGCATCAAGGTTGAAGGCGGATCATAATATCCACGCTCCACTGTTGCAATATCCCCCAAACGGGCTTCCCGTCCGTCCTTGCTGATAATCAACTGGTTTTCTATATCTTCCAGACTGGTATAAGTCCCTTCCGTACGCAAGCGCAACTGATAAATTTCTGTCGCTATATCTCCTGTATTCACCTGTATGTTCTGCTTCTGCAAAATGCCCATAATCGAAGTGGGATCAATACCCAATGCCGAAAGTTTGGAGGTAGATATCTTGACATTGATCACTTCGGTCTGCTCTCCGTATAACATTACTTTCTGTACTCCCTCAATCGGAGTCAACTGAGTACGGATACGCTGTGCCCAGTCACGCAAATCGGTATACGAGAAGCCCTCATCAGCTGTCAAAGCATAATAAATACCATACACATCACCAAAGTCATCATTTACAGTAATGGTAGACGCCCCACTGGGCAACTTGGGTTGTATATTCGCCACTTTACGACGTAATTCGTCCCATTTTACAGGCATATAATCCGGATCAATCGTAGGCTGAAGTTCAATAGAAATCTTAGACAGTCCGAAATAAGATTCCGATTTAATCTGATATACATCTGTCATGGACTGAATTTCACGTTCAATCGGTTCCGTAATCAGTTTCTCCACTTCATGTGGATTCGCTCCCGGATACTGGGTAACCAATACCGCAGTCTTTATCACGAAAGGCGCATCTTCTTTCTTAGGCAGCTTGAAGAAGGAGATTACTCCGCCTATCAACAAAATAGCCAAAAAGAAATAGATAACCTTCCGGTTCTCCAAAGAATATTTTGGAATATTCATGATATGCTCTCTCCTTTTTTATTCTGTTAATATTTTTACTTGCTGGCCATCTACCAGATAAGACGCTCCGGCAGACACAACCTGTTCGCCCGGTTCAATATTTCCGGATACTATCAGGTCGTTACGTCCTACAATAATTCCCTCATCACTGACTTTACGCAGTTCTACTTTCTGTGTAGACGGATTATATATAAATACGATCTTGCTATTCAAGTTATTATCAAACACTACAGCGGACAAAGGCACTGTAATTCCTTCTTTTACCACATCATTCTCAATATTGACAATAACACGGCAAGAAAAGCCCACCGATACCTTATATTTTTTCAAATCAAATTCCGGATCATCAATGTAAAGGAATACAGGAACTCCTGCCCCATCGGGAGAAGCCTCTACATACTCCTTTACTTTTGCCTGAAATAATTTTCCTTTATAGGCATCAAATTCTACGTAAATAGTAGAAGGAGAAGTTACATAAGAAATATTCGTTTCGGGGATAGTGAACTCCACTTGCAATTTAGCTGGATTAATCAAACACACCACTCCTTGTCCTGGCTGTACACGCTGATAGTTTTCAACATATTTTTTTTGGATAAAGCCATCAAATGGAGCGCGTAGCTTGGTGTCATTCAATGTGTTTTGCGCATTTTCAAATGCCGATTTGGCATTGGTATACGAAGCTTGGGTCGTTTCGAACTCTTGCATGGAAATAGCATTCTTGGCCAACAGTTTCTCTGCGCGTTGCATCTGTGATGACGCCTTTTGGAATGAAGCCCTCTTAGCGTCATAATCCAGTTTGTAATCTGTCGGATCAATTTCGGCCACTACCTGTCCTTTCTTCACCCGTTGTCCTTCGAGTACATTCAT
Source organism: Bacteroides sp. (assembly GCA_019414725.1). Classification (GTDB taxonomy): domain Bacteria; phylum Bacteroidota; class Bacteroidia; order Bacteroidales; family Bacteroidaceae; genus Phocaeicola. The sequence continues at coordinate 37,600 of DXLM01000010.1, read as the reverse complement.
TGCTACCAGCGGACCGGACATTTTAAATGCCAAGTCACTGAACTGATCAGGCGACACAACACCTGAATACGATTTTTCGATCCTGCTTAACGAGGTCACTTCCACCAATTTCACGGGACGAGGACCGCGTTCTTGTGCAGGTTGCTGTCCGCAAGAACAGAACACTGCCGCAATCATTGCCATAATAGACAAATTTTTACCTTTCATACTGTTTATCTTCACTATTAGTTTCGCTGCAAAGTTCTTATAATTATTAAAAGCGTACAAGTGCTAACAGTAAGATATATTAGTCTATTTTTAAGCATTTTCTTTGTTATCTGCTCTAACTGCCCTATATTTGTGGTGCATAATCAAAACCTTCTTTATTTTTATGAAGTATATAGATGACATTAACTTATTTAAATCGAATAAGGATTTCGTTGCAGAAATTGACATGACAGGATCATTAGGCCGTATTTACCACTACCCGCAACGAATGGAAGGATGCTTGTTCCTTCTGTGCCTGCGAGGTGAATGTGACATAACGATCCATCTGTCTGAACACAAGATACAAAAGAACGACATTGTCACTATTCTGCCAGAAACCTTTGTACATGTTCACCGGCAAAGTCCCGACTGTCGTCTGTACTTGATAGGATTCAACAAAGAGTTGCTGAACGGAATAAATCTCTTCAATTCCACCATGAACTATCTTTCAGCCCTGATTGACACGCCCATTATCCCTCTGCGTCCCGAAATAACCGAGTTGTTTCAAGACTATTTCCTGTTGCTGATAAAAATGAAACGTATGGGAGCCAAGCCCAATAAAGACTTAATCAGCACCATGCTGCTCACTATATTGCACGGTGTAGGCAGCATTCATCAGAACACCAATGTAACCACACGTACTTTCAACCGTGGAGAAGAAATTGTGAAACGCCTGGTCCAATATATCATCAAACATTATACGAAAGAACGGAGTGTAGCTTTTTATGCCGACCTGCTTCATATATCCCCTCAGCACCTCAGTACTACAGTCAATAAGATTACGGGAAAAACTGTTACAGATATCATCGCCAAACTAGTGATAACAGATGCGGAAGCCAAACTAAAATCCACAGACCTTACCATTCAGGAAATAGCCTATTCACTTAATTTCCCAGACATCTCGTTCTTTGGAAAATACTTTAAAAGATATACAGGAATGTCACCGAAACAGTATAGGGAGAGCACATAACAATGCTCATTCCCCATATAATACGGTTTCGGTAATCCATGCAAAAACATTGGCTATCAATTTGGAAGCATCATTATTGATGGTTCCTGCTGTGTTATTAATGTGATTCTCACTAGTCGCCCCTGTACCGGATAAATTACTGCTCATATCTGTATCCCCCCAATATACAATTCTCCTGGAATAATCTATACCCAACACTATTCCCCCACCAGGCCCCATCAAAATAGGAGTTATGCCCTCAGAAGCACTAGTATTCACCTGTATCTCACCATGATATATATCATAATTCCGTAATGCAAAATTCGAAGTGACAGGAGCATTTTTGGTAAAAGGTCCGTCAGTAGTAAAATAATGATTACCAATAGTAGAAGCAGCCAAAGGATAAGGTCCTCCGTTTGATGTAAAATATTTGATGCCACTCTTCCCCGCAAGAATTTCCGCTAACAAATTCTGACTTACATCGGAAGCATCATAAGAGGCGATCAAGACACGATTCTTCTTTGTTTTCAGCCAGTTATGAAGTTTATGAGCATCTTGACTACCAAACTGCGAGGTTGGCACATAATTTATATATACTACATCAAACAGAGAAAAAAGAGCATCTGTCAAATTATTAGCATTAGCCCCTACTCCCACCAAATTATAACCGCCACACTCCACTACCCCATCGGGTCCAAAATTAGTTTGATTAGTCAAAATACCACGAAGTCCGGTAGCACGAGCTTCAGCACTACTAGAACCTAAAATATTAGTACCCAAATACCCCAGACCGGAAGTAAATGACATCAAATTGATCGTTTTATAAGCTGCTATATCATACTTCTGCTGTATGCTGACATAAATAGTCCACCGCTGAGCTGTAATCACAAAATGCTGTATACGGTTGCTACCATCTGCCAAATTATTTTGCAAAGCTGTTATCACCAACCGACTTCCATTATCCTCCTTCGTTACTGTAAAATAATCATTAGACAAAGACTGGGCTCCGGTTCCTTGAAGCACACCTGCATCATCTGCCCACTGCAACGTATAATCCAAAAGGTCTGTACTGACACTAATAATTCCCTCAGAGCCGGTTTTATGCTTCAAAACAACTTCACGTGTTGATATTCCGAAATGATGTTCTCCGTCAAAATACATATCCATAGTATCATCATCCCATGCTTGTACCTCCGCCACTATATTAGATGAACGGTTATGGGCTGCATCATCCGGCGTACTCCATCCCGGAGCCGATACCTTCTTTATATTAAATATATATTTATGGTTGCGTAAAACTTGCCCAAAAGCATTATGGTTATTATCCGGATCAAAATCCATTCGATAATAACTTGGCGTATTGCTATCAGCATAGTATCCCTCTACCACTATACAAGTAGCTTTATCTACCTGGTCTTCAGGTTCAGGCGACCAAGTTTCGGATAAATAAAGCTGGGCGGAAAAATTATTCCAATTCTCTGAAGAAACAGGAAATATCGAACTGTCCACATTCCTGTCACTACCTTCGGGTACACTTGGAAAAGTTACTTTGCTCACTCCCGTTTCATCCGGAATAACTTGCAGATAATTATTGGCCCGATAAGCTTTTACCCCTGTCATTCTAAAATTAGCCACTTCCGTAGCTGTCACATCCACTCTAGCTATGGAACGTAACATTTTCAATCCTAAAATAGTACCTGTTCCCGTCGGCTTCAAACCTTCCGGCAATTCATATTCTCCAGACATGGGAAAAACAGATGTCAGATAATCAAATTTTCGATTCATTTTCTTCTTTATCATTTCTTCACTATCACCAACGACAGGCTCATCAGCCACTACCACATCGGTGGCATTTGCCAAAATCAATAACTTCATAGGGATATCACCGGATTTCAGTAACGCCGTAAAAGTTATGGTAGAAGCAGTGTTGTTGATAGACAACCCCGGCACACGATATTTATATTTACCCTCCTCAAATACCAATATTTGAATCTCATTTATCAAAGTTTCATGATCAATCGTACGAACTATCCCCCTTGTACGGGTATAGGTGACCGCCGGTACAGTTACAGCCAACTCTATCAAAACATTTTCTGTACCTTCATTTTTATCGGGCTTTACGGGTAATTCTGCATTATCTGTACAAGATATACATAAAAAGATGATAACCAATATAGCCATTAATTTACTCATAATTGTTCAAGTTTGTTTTATTTTGAAACAAAAGACAGAGGTTCTTGGTTCTAATCATATTCATTAAAACAATAAGAATATGAAAACAAGTAAAATGTTTATAACCATAGTCACTGCTTTGGCAATGGCTTCGTGCAACAATGACAAAGAGTTCGCCAATCAGCCAGAGCTGGAAATGCAAGTTCCAGAAGCATACGCATCTTTCTCCATCAGTATCCCCCATACTTCGGGAACACGCTCTGTAACCACCCGTTCCACTGAACCAGGAACAGATGCAGAAAATATCGTAAAATCCCTTCATATATTTATTTACGATAAGGAAGCACCTTTCACTTCTACGGTAGCAGAATTCAGCGTTGCCGCAAACACACTCCAACAAGCCCCCGGAAATACTTCCCAATGGATTACCACTCGGCCCGTCAATACCAAAAAAGCGGATAAATATATCTTTGCGGCAGTAAACCTGAATACAGAAATTGTAGATTATATTACCTCTAATGGCTTGGGAGCATTCAATTATAAAGAGTTTACGCAAGAGGTCGGCAAACTGGCAGATCAAACAAACGGGTTCATTATGTTTAATGCAAATTATCCCAATATCACTCCAGCCACAAATTTATATGAAGATAAAGCCGAAGCAGAAAAACATCATATTTCAATACCAGTCAGCCGTGTCACTGCAAAGAGTGCTGTATTCACTTCACCTACTTTTAAAGTAAAAGGAGGAGGATCCATGACAGATTTGAAATTCGGTTGGCGAAACTTAAATAAGAAATTCTATTTTATTCAAGATAGCAGAGATGGAATTGTCAAAGACTATAACTGGAACAGCTATACAGAGCAAGATTTTTCAAGAGGCACAGATGCTATAAGCGTTTACGGAAATGATACTCCTCCCTCTGTCTTCTCTTATGCTCCGGAAAATACGTTTCAATATGTATCGGGAACATCAAATGTAAATGAAAGCACTTTTATCAGTATCAGCGGAGTCTTCACTCCTGCCAAAATCGTAACTAGCAAAAATGACTCCCCTACCGGTGAAAGTGATTTTACAATAGAGAATAATACAAGTGGCCCCGGAACAACTTTTTATGTAGTACATACCGCTGATGGGACAGCCAATTACTTTATAGATGGTGCTATTGCAGAAAAATATGCCGAACTTTGTGCAAACAATACTACAGGTATGCCTGCACTCACCGGTAATTATGTGTTGGCAGACAATACCTACACCAATGGCATATGTTATTTTCATGTACAGGTCAACGGTAACGCAACAGCGCCCCAAGCACCTTATAATATATATCGAAATCAATATTTCAAAATTACTGTCAATTCCATACAAGCCCCGGGAAAGCCATCCGATAATTTTGATAATAATCAACCTATCCAGCCTAACACATGGATCAGTGCAGATATAGAAGTCATTCCATGGGAAGTAATAGAGGAAGACCATGATCTATAAATGGGTAATAATTATTCATTAACAAAATGAAAATCAGATTGAAACTGGCATCTCTTGTTCTGTTGTTATTTGTTCTAACCAATTGCATTAAAGAGAATGAATGTTGCTGTTCTCAGGACTATACAGTCCTGGGACTCAAATTCCGCTACGAAACAAACAAAAGCATACATCAGCAAACAGAGTTCCCTCCAAACGCCATGCTGGCTGTTTTTATTTTTGATGACAAAGGAACATTCGTTTCCCAAATAAATGACTCATTAAATCAAGTTAATGACGACTACACCATGAAACTGCCTTTCAAACAAGGCAGCTATCAATTCGTAGCCTGGACAGGTTATGATGAAACCTGTTACCAATTGTCCGCATGCATTCCACAACAGACTGACATACACGATTTCTTTTTATCTCTGAAACGTGAAAAAGACAATCAAACTATCAACCAGCCTAGTCTGCTCTATCATGGAATACATGACATTGTGAAAATCAGAGAAGGAAAAGAAAACATTGTATGGATTGACTTAAAACAAATCACCAACCATATCCAAGTTATCGTCCATAATTTGAATGATAAAAAGAAACATATCATCTATATTGAAGACAACAATGGGAAATATGACTCTTTCTTGCAGTATGCCGATGATGAAAAAATTACTTATCTTCCCACCTACTCAAATCCATCAAACACCACATCTTCTCTCATAGCCGATTTCACGGTAATGAAGCTGGATAAAAACAGAGAGCCACGACTGAAGATTTCAGATGATACAGGAGTCATCCGTTATGATGAAAATCTTATAGGCAAACTGCTGCAAAAAAACCCTTACATTGATTTCGACTACAATCATGACTTTACCATTGAAATATCATTCAACGATTATATTCCTGTGAGTATAAAAATTAATGGCTGGGAAATTATCAATGAATCGGTATAACAAACATAAAAAGAAGGTGCAGTTCACATTACGACGCACCTTCTTTTATTATTCATCTATAAAGCCTTCGGCTTATAAATAGCGTTCCACCAAGTCGCATCATCCTGCAACCATTTGGCAAACCAGGCAAAAATCGTGTTCTGCCACTGAATCCTCTTGCCATAATCCACTATATGATGATCTTGTCCCGTTACAGCCACAAAAGCCGTTTCGCGCCCCAGTAACTTAAGTGCTGTAAACATCTGAATGCTCTCTCCCACCGGTACATTCACATCCGCATCACCGTGCAAGAACAGCAAAGGCGTATGTATCTTGTCCGCATTGAACAACGGGCTTTGTTTTACAAAAAGATCAGGATTGCTCCACGGATAACTATTCGCCATGGAAACTTCACTGTACGAATATCCCCAATATCCTTCCCCCCAATAACTGGTATGATCACTGATACCGGCATGAGAGATGGCCGCTGCAAAAATATCGGTCTGTGTTTGCAGGTATTGTGTCATGAAGCCGCCATAGGATGCACCTATACAGCCTATTTTCTTGTCATTGACAAAAGCATGTTCTTTACAAAACTGCTTTGTACCTTCTATGATATCCTGTGCCACTCCTGCCCCAGCTGTATTGACGTGGCGGGCAGAAAATTCCTGTCCGAAACCGGTAGCACCGCTAGGTTCTATCACATACACCACATAGCCCAATGCCGCGTATGCATGATGCGGATAACGGCTTTCGAAATTACGGCTGACCGGACTGCACCCACCATAATAATTCACAATCATAGGATATTTCCGGTTGGCGTCAAAATGAGGCGGCAGGTAATAACGACCATAAATGGTATCACCACGAGAATTGGTAAAACTCCAGGCCTTGCATTCGCCCAGCTCCACATCTTTCAATATGTCTTTACTTAAGTCTTCCAACAAAGATGATTTCATCTTTTTGGTATTCATGGTGTATAAACGGTCGGAATTTGAGGCGCTCTGTCCATAATAGGCCATAACCGGAGCATTTTGCGCCAATGAGAATGAGTTGACCAAATCTTCTGAAACCTCCAGTTGCTGAATTTTCCCATCAGCGGGATTCATCCGGTACAAACTGTAACAGTCACGGTTCTCGGCCGTGAAATATATTTGCCCGTCGGCCTTATTCCACACGGCACGCTGTACGCTGGGATTAAAATCTTTCGTCAGCGGAGTGACTCTCTTATCAGCTATATTCAGCAAATAAAACTGACCGTCCGTCATACTCGGAGTCTGCCCCTCCTTTACATTTTTCCCTATTCCACCCAGCGATTCAGGCGAGCCGGATACCAATACCTGCGTTCCGTCAGGTGAAAAACGGGCTCCACTGATAAAACCATCTTTATCTATCAGCAGTTCCGCCTGTAAAGTCTGCATATCCAACCGATATAGTGAGAATAAAGTAGTAGGACGCTTGGTCAGACGGCTCTGACTGGTCATCATCAAAAGATACCGGCCGTCATTGGAAATATCGGCAGCCCAGACATTGTGATAACCGAAAGTCAGTGGCTGCAACAAACCGGTCTTCAAATCATATTTAGCCAGATAAGAACGGTTACGCCACCCCGGCTGGCGATCATCCGGTTCCAGGACCTCATAAATTTCTTTACGTTCTTTCGGACCTTCCTGGGTCATGGTGAAAAGCAGGTAGTCTTCCGTAGGTGCGAACTGGAAATACCCGTCAGGTAATTTATTCACCAGCACAGTTTCCATTCCGGTAAGCGGATCCACAACTATTAGCTGCCTGCCATCCACCCCCGTACGGGTATAATAATAGCGGTTAGAACGAGGCATCCATTGCATATTTTCAGTACGCTCCGCCAAAACCTTACCGCTGGCAAGTTCAGTAATGCGCGTACTACCGGCTGACCGACCACCTACATAAGTCGTACGATAATTGGCAATCAAATATCTGCCATCAGGGGAAAGCCCTACTCCGGCAAAACGAGTTCCATGCAACACATCCGCCAAAGTATATAGCTTTTTGTTATCTTGCTTAAGTGAAATGCTTCCCTCTTGATCCGTATCCACACTCACTTTCAAGGAATCTGTTTTCCCTGCTTCAGAAAGATATTTAATAACTACAGAATGGGTGGCCGGCTCCAAAGCGAGTTCAGTTCCTTCCTGCTTCTTTCCATCTACATAAAGCTGGTATCTTTTCAGCCCGTCAATCTTCAGCTTGGCTGTGGCATAACGAGTATTCTCCAACACAAAACCCATCATGTGCAAGGCATATCCCGAGTCACTTCCCGGCAAACCCCCGCCTGTAAATAAAGTTCCCTGTTGCAATACGTCCACAGAAAGATGAGTGTCCAACAGACGTCCGGATACAAAAGTCTTTGAATTCACATCCACGCTGTCCACCTGAAAAGGGGCCTGTACAACGTAGGGGCCGGCATAACGGAAAGTAGTAATGTCAATCGTTTCAGCACCTGCCATCACAGCCCAGGCAAGTGCACAAGACAATAAGATTTGTTTCTTCATATTTCTAACAATTTGTGTTACACAAAGATACGAAATATAAAAGAAACAAAAACCTTTTCCTACGATTTTCAATGCTTCCTACAACATATTATTTCACCTCTCCCGGCAGATAGCGTAACTGCAAATACTGTTCCCCCGGTTTCAGATATCCCCCTTCGAATATTTCTTTCCTGATCCGGTAAACTTCCACTCTTTTCAATAAGTAATTTTCTACCTTCATCGGCTGCTTTTTACACCAGGAAAGCACTTTCAGACTTCCATCGGCATGAACATCCGCATAAACCTTTACCGTTCTTATCGGAGTCCCGTCCGTTATCTTACGTCCTCTTTTATAATCCACCCACAAAATAGCTTTCGCTTTTTCCCCCTCACATGTTCCGGCATACTCATCCGTTTCGGACGCGGTGGAAGGTGAAGAAGTTCCCTTACAACCTACAACCACACATAAAATCAAAAGATATAAAATATAGCTTCCTCGTGTTTTCATATCAATCGGATTAGTCTTTTATCTCTTCTATAGGAGTAATATCCTCTATTTCAGGCATCCCCGGTTCTTTCTTCTGACGGAAGCGGATGATGTTTATCAAATCGGACAGTCCGTATACAATGCTGCTTACTCCCAGAATGATGAATGGAACAGCAGCAGCCGTAAATGGATTAAATAATACCACAATACCTGCAATCAGCACCAACACAGGTATCACAAAGAAACCTCCCGGTACCACCGTCCAACTACGCGCAGCAGATAAATTCACAATCTGACTGATTCCAGCCAGTACCAAAACAGCACCTAGCACATACATCAGGATACCGACAAAAAATGCCGGCATAATCATCAGCCATAATCCGAACAAAAGGCTGCCAAGCCCGGCAATAGGAAAACGACTGCCATCCTGCTTGCCACGAATCAAATACCCGGATAAAGAAAAGAGTCCCGGTACTAGAAACAACACACCGATTGTAATAACCAGATAAAGAATGGCAGCCTCAGGCCATGCCACCAGCAACACACCGATGACCAACGCACAGATACATCTGATTATAGAATAATTCATTGTTTTCATATTCAATCATGTCTAATTGGTTAATGAAGCGAATATACTGATTATTTCTGAGAAGACAGATGCAAAATGGATATTAATTTTCAGACAGAAGAACAAAAGAACAAAAAAAGAAAGCCAAAACAAATTTTCCTGCCATAAGCTTAGAACTAATTCTATTGTTCTATAGACTTTAGCAAACAGAATGTTATACCGACTATTCCAATCTATTCTTTCGTACCCATGCCTGAAGATCATCCTTTTGTCTTATGACAAATCACTCTATCTGTTCTGTTTCAGGCAGACTTTGTTCATTCTCGTCCTCATCGATCAAAATAGCCCAAAAGAGCCACCATAACAGCAATCCTGCCAACAACACGGCACCTATTCTTATCCAAAGTTTACGTTTCATACACTTCATTTTAATGATTTATTAACTGATGTATTAAAACCATTCCGCCACCCGAAATGTTCATTTATAAAACCAATTTAAAGTAATAAGATTATGAATAATGGAAAATTCTTTGCCGGACTGGCACTAGGAGCGCTGGTCGGCAGTGCATTAAGTTGTTTTGCGCACAGCAACAGAGGTCGCAAATTGAGAAGAGACGTGTATGATGCCATTCAGGACTTACAAGAAGATGCAAAAGACCTGGCTCATCATGCAAAACATAAAGCAGAAGAAGTAAGCAGTGAAGTAGCCGGAAAAGTAGGTGAGAAAGTGGAAGAAGTGAAAGGGAAAATACACGAAGCTGCAAATAAATAAAAAAAAAGTAAGTTTTTCTTTGGAGTTTAAAACAAAACGCTTACATTTGCCCCAAAATAAAAACAGATTTTATGAATAGAATCATGGTAAATACATATTGGTGGCGTTTCTTACAACTAAACAAGTCGTAAGGGAACCAGACCATGTATATATACCTGACATTCTAAAAGGATATTCAAACTGAAGGCCTGTCGTACTTACGACAGGCCTTTTTTCGTTAGTGCAATTAACATTAAAATATAGAACGACAATGAAAACTTATCAGGTAAACAAAGAAGGTTATTATGGCGAATTTGGAGGGGCGTATATTCCCGAAATCCTTCACCGCTGTGTGGAAGAATTGCAGAATGCCTATTCCAAAGTATTGGAAAGTGAAGGATTCAAACAAGAATTCCACCAGTTACTACGCGACTATGTAGGACGCCCTTCACCTCTTTACCTGGCAAACCGGCTAAGCAAGAAATATGGCTGTAAGATCTACCTGAAACGTGAAGATTTAAACCACACCGGAGCACATAAAATCAATAATGCCATCGGACAGGTGTTACTGGCAAAACGTATGGGGAAAAAACGTATCATTGCAGAAACCGGAGCTGGACAGCATGGGGTGGCCACCGCTACGGTATGCGCTTTGATGAACATGCAATGCATTGTTTACATGGGCAAGACCGATGTAGAACGCCAGCATATCAATGTAGAAAAGATGAAAATGCTGGGAGCCGAAGTCCGCCCGGTCACTTCCGGCAACATGACACTGAAAGATGCGACAAACGAAGCCATCCGCGACTGGTGTTGCCACCCTGCCGATACTTACTATGTCATCGGCTCTACCGTAGGCCCTCATCCCTACCCTGATATGGTGGCACGTCTGCAATCCGTTATCAGCGAAGAAATCAAAAAGCAGCTGAAAGAACAGGAAGGAAGGGAATATCCCGATTACTTGATGGCTTGTGTAGGAGGAGGAAGCAATGCGGCAGGAACCATTTATCACTATATAGATGATGAACGTGTGCAGATTGTCCTGGCCGAGGCAGGAGGCAAAGGTATAGACACCGGTTTCTCGGCCGCTACCATCCAACTGGGGAAAATGGGAATTATCCACGGAGCAAAGACCTTGGTTATCCAAAACGAGGACGGACAAATAGAGGAACCTTACTCCATTTCTGCCGGTCTGGATTATCCGGGCATAGGACCCATGCATGCCAATCTGGCCAAACAGCAACGCGCTTTGGTACTCGCCATAAACGATGATGAAGCCATCCGTGCCGCATTTGAACTGACCCGGCTGGAAGGTATCATTCCTGCATTGGAATCGGCTCATGCATTGGGAGCATTGGACAAAATGAGATTCAAGCCAACGGATATAGTGGTTCTCACCGTATCAGGACGCGGAGATAAGGATATTGAAACCTACTTGAAAGAATCCGGCACAAGAACCTCCTTGCAATAACACATAGAAACCCATGAGAGCAAAAACCCTATACGGACAACTATAAACAGAAAAGAAACAATGAAAACTTTTACCTATACCACCCGATGCAAAACCATACTGGGTGACCTGCATACACCGGTCAGTACCTATCTGAAAGTGCGCGACATTTTCCCACAGAGTGCACTGATGGAAAGTTCCGACTATCATGGAAGTGAGAACAACCGTTCTTTCATCGGGCTGAATCCTGTAGCCAGCATCGGAATCAATCATGGCACAGCCACTGCCACCTACCCTGACGGCAGCATAGAAGAACATCCCATCAGCGAACATTTCCGGGCAGACCATGCGATCTCCGATTTTCTGAATCGTTTCAAGGTAAGCGGAGAATACAACAACTACTGCGGACTGTATGGCTATACCACTTTCAATGCCGTACGCTATTTCGAACATATCAATGTAAAAGACAGCCGTGATCCTAAGAACGATGCTCCGGATATGTTGTATATCTTATATAAATACCTGATTGTCTTCAATGACTTCCGCAACGAAATGTTATTACTGGAAATGTTGCAGGACGGTGAGGACAGCCATCTGGATTATGTGGAAAAAGCGATCCACAACCGTAACTATACTACTTACGACTTCCGTGCCGTGGGCGAAACCACCAGTACCCTGACCGATGAAGAACATAAGGCGAACATCCGCAAAGGCATTGCCCACTGTATGCGCGGCGATGTTTTCCAAATCGTCCTTTCACGCCGTTTTATCCAACGTTACGAAGGAGATGACTTCAAACTTTACCGTGCTTTACGCAGCATCAACCCGTCCCCCTACTTATTTTACTTCGATTTCGGAGGCTTCCGTATTTTCGGTTCCTCTCCCGAAACCCATTGTAAAATAGAAAACGGGCGTGCCACCATCGACCCTATCGCCGGAACCACCCGCCGCAACGGAGACAAGAAAATAGATGCTGAACTCACCGCCAACCTATTGGCTGATCCCAAAGAAAATGCGGAACATGTAATGCTGGTAGATCTGGCACGCAATGACTTGAGCCGCAACTGTCACGATGTACAAGTAGAATTTTACAAAGAAGCTCAATATTACAGCCACGTCATTCATCTGGTAAGCCGGGTCAGCGGCGAACTGAACCCCAAAGCCAATCCCATCAAAGCATTTATTGATACTTTCCCGGCCGGAACCCTGAGTGGCGCTCCGAAGGTAAAAGCCATGCAGCTGATCAGCGAATACGAACCTCACAGCCGTGGAGCCTATGGAGGTTGCATCGGATTTATCGGGCTGAACGGCACATTGAACCAAGCTATCACCATTCGTACATTCGTCAGCCGCAACAACGAACTATGGTTTCAAGCCGGTGGCGGCATCGTAGCTAAGAGCAATGAAGAGTACGAATTACAAGAAGTAAACAACAAACTGGGAGCACTTAAAAAAGCAATCATCCTGGCAGAACAAATGTAAAAACGAATCATCATGAAAACAGTAATTATAGACAACTATGACTCATTTACCTACAATTTGAGTCATTTGGTAAAAGAACTGGGAGCCGAAGTTACCGTATTACGTAACGATGCTTTCCAACTGGAAGAATTGGAAAAATTCGATAAAATCATTCTTTCACCCGGTCCCGGTATTCCATCAGAAGCAGGCCTGCTGCTCGAAGTAATTAAAAGATATGCCGGCAAGAAACCGATTCTGGGTGTATGCTTGGGAGAACAGGCCATAGGAGAAGCTTTTGGCGGCAAACTGACCAATCTGAGCGAAGTATTTCATGGCGTACAGACCCCCATCTCAATTAAAAAGAACCAATCAAAAGACAAAGGAAAGAAAACCGATTACATTTTCAACGGACTGCCGGATGAAGTGCCGGTAGGACGTTATCACTCATGGGTAGTAGATACGGACGGTTTCCCTGAGTGCCTTGAAATAACCGCAGTAAGCCAGGAAGGTCTCGTCATGGCATTGAAACATAAAGAATACGATATCCACGGCATCCAGTTTCATCCCGAATCCGTACTAACCCCCGATGGTAAAGCCATGATAGCCAACTTTCTAAACGCATAACCCCAACCGTACATAATAAATATGAAAGCTATATTATCCCGCCTCTTCAATCACGAGGAACTGACCCGAAAAGAAGCAAAGAATTTGCTGCTCAACATAACCCGGGGAATGTATAACGACGCACAGATAGCCGCCCTGCTGACCGTTTTCCAAATGCGCGGCATCAAAGTAGAAGAATTGATAGGTTTCCGTGAAGCATTGCTCACCACCCGCATACCTATAGACTTTTCCGCTTACACCCCTATTGACATTGTGGGCACAGGCGGTGATGGAAAAAATACCTTCAATATCTCTACTTGCGCCTGCTTCATTGTAGCAGGAGCCGGATATCATGTTGCCAAACACGGCAACTATGGCGCGACTTCCGTCAGCGGAGCCAGCAATGTCATCGAACAACACGGTGTAAAATTCACGAACAATCCGGATAAGCTGACCCGTTCTATGGAAGAATGTGGAATGGTCTATATGCATGCCCAGTTGTTCAATCCTGCCATGAAAAGTGTAGGCCCTGTCCGCAAAGCACTGCAAGTACGTACCATATTCAACCTGCTAGGTCCGCTGGTTAATCCATGTCTTCCGGCTTACCAACTTCTAGGAGTCGCCGATCTGCCGCAAATGCGCCTTTATACCAATGTGTTCCAAAAACTGGGCATTGGCTTTGCCGTAGTAAACAACCTGGACGGTTACGACGAAATCTCACTGACCGATGAATTCAAAGTGATGACCAATCGCTACGAAACCATCTACAAGCCATCCGAACTAGGCTTCTCTCTCGCCAGACAAGAAGAGCTTTATGGTGGGAACACTCCCGAAGAAGCGTCGAAAATCTTCAATAACGTACTGGAGAACAAAGCCACCAAAGCCCAGACAGACTGTGTACTGATTAACGCTTCTTTTGCCATACAAGCCATGGAACCGGCCAAACCGATAGAAGAATGCGTGGCCATCGCCCGTGAATCATTGGAAAGCGGAAAAGCATTGAATACATTGAAAAAATTTGTGGAACTGAACAGTTGACTACACACCCGGTATTCCACTACCAAACGCCTCATACAATGACAGATATATTAACAGAAATCATCGCCTGCAAGCAGATCGAGATCGAACTGCAAAAGGCTGCCATCAGCAAAGAAATGCTGATAAACAATTGTAACGAACCCATGCCACGTATCAGTATGCGTGCCAGTCTTGCCTCTTCTCCTTACGGCATCATCTCCGAGTTCAAGCGTCGCTCTCCCTCCAAAGGATGGATAAAAGAAGACGCACAGGCAGATACCATTCCTCCCGCTTACGAAGCGGCCGGAGCCTCCGCACTTTCCATCCTCACCGATGAAAAATACTTCGGCGGCAGCCTGAAAGATATCCGTTCGGCACGCCCCCACGTGCAACTTCCCATTCTAAGGAAAGATTTCATTATAGATGAATACCAACTTTATCAGGCACGCATCGTAGGAGCGGACGCTATCCTTCTTATAGCCGCCGCTTTGAAGAAAGAGCAATGCAAAGCCCTAGCCCTCAAAGCCCATGAACTGGAACTGGAAGTCCTGCTGGAAATCCACAACGAGCAAGAACTGGAATATATAGACGAGAACATTGACATGGTGGGAGTCAACAACCGTAATCTGGGAAGCTTCCACACAGAGGTGGAAAACTCTTTCCGTCTGGCGGAAAAACTACCCGAAGAAATGCTCCGGATCTCTGAAAGCGGCATCTCCAGCCCCGAAACAGTCAAACAACTCCGGGCTGCCGGCTTCCGAGGCTTCCTGATAGGGGAAAACTTCATGAAAACACCCGCACCGGGAGAAGCCTTAAAAAAATTTATAACCCAACTAGAGAAATGTTAGGATGAAGCAACAATGATTATCAAGGTATGCGGTATGCGCGAGCCCGAAAACATACGCGCCATAGAGCAAGCCGGAGCAGACTGGATGGGCTTCATCTTCTTCCCCCAATCTGCCCGCTACGTATCACATCGTCCGGAATACCTACCGGAACAATGCCACCGGATCGGGATCTTCGTCAACGAAAGCAGCGAAAACATCCTGCTGAAAGCACAGGAATTCGGTCTGCACCATATCCAGTTGCATGGCAGGGAGACACCGGAACAATGCCGCAAATTAAAAGCCGCCGGACTGGGAGTCATTAAAGTTTTTTCCATAGCACAGAAAAGTGACCTGCAATCCGCCGGTTGTTATGAGGGCATTTGCGATTACTTTCTTTTCGACACTGCCTGCTCCGGATATGGCGGTTCCGGCAAAACCTTCAACTGGAATATCCTGCAAGCCTATCAGGGAAAGACGCCTTTCCTGCTGAGTGGCGGTCTCCGGCCCGGCAGTCTTTCCCTTTTGTTGCAATTCAAGCATGAACAATGGGCAGGTATCGACCTGAACAGCGGATTCGAGACCGCTCCGGCTCTGAAAGACGCCGCCGCCGTCCACACATTTATAAACCAATTAAAACAAAAAATACAATGAACAGAATCAACCAGTTATTCAGTACCAAGCAAAAAGACATCCTCTCTATTTATTTTTGCGCAGGCTTTCCTACCTTAGAAGGTACGGCAAGCACCATCAAAGTCCTGGAAAAAAAAGGGATTAACATGATTGAAATCGGCATTCCTTTCAGTGACCCGATGGCTGACGGTCCCGTTATCCAGCACGCCGCCACCCGCGCCTTGAAAAACGGCATGACACTGAAGCTCCTTTTCGACCAACTGAAAGATATCCGTAAAGAAGTACAGATTCCGCTGGTGCTGATGGGATATCTCAATCCCATCATGCAATATGGATTCAAGGATTTCTGCCGCACTTGCCGGGAGACGGGAATCGACGGAGTGATTATCCCCGACTTGCCTTTCAAAGATTATATGGAGGAATATCGTTCCATAGCCGAGGAACAGAATGTGAGAATCATCATGCTCATCACTCCGGAAACCAGTGAAGAACGTATCCGCCTGATTGATGAACACACCGACGGTTTTATCTATATGGTATCTTCCGCCGCTATCACCGGTGCTCAAAAAGATTTCAACGCACAGAAACAAGCCTATTTCCAACGCATCGCCGACATGAATTTACGCAATCCCCGCATGATAGGTTTCGGAATTTCCAATAAGCAAACCTTCGAAACCGCATCCGCTCATGCCGCAGGAGCCATCATCGGCAGTAAATTCGTGACCTTGCTGGATGAAGAAGACGGAGATACGGAAAAAGCAGCGGACAAGCTGCTGGAAGCCTTGAAAAACTAACCTTTCACAACTCGTAACATCCTCTTCTTCAAAAATCCACCTGAAAGATCATGGCGATACAAGTGAAAAATATAATACCTTACAGGTATAAGATTATATATCTTGCAGCAGTAAGATCTATAATCTTATACCTGATCTTTCTACTTCTTCCATCCACAGCATCCGGCAGAAGCAGTTATCACCTATAAAGAAAAACATTTTGTTATTTCCCTCTCTTATTTTTGTCATAGTTACACATAATTACTATCTTTGTGCCAAAATTAAACAAGAAAAGCGCATGACACAGAGTGAATATCCTTCCGTTTTGCTAATATACACAGGCGGTACGATCGGCATGATTGAAAATCCTGAGACAGGTGCACTAGAAGCCTTCAATTTCGACCAGTTGCAAGACAATGTCCCCGAATTGAAGCGGTTCAACTATCGCATCTCCTCTTACCAGTTCAATCCCCCCATTGACTCTTCGGATATGGAACCTGCCTTGTGGGCCAAGTTAGTCAAGATCATCAAATACAATTATGACAATTTTGACGGGTTCGTCATTCTGCACGGTACAGACACCATGGCATACACCGCTTCAGCACTCAGCTTCATGCTGGAAAACCTGAGCAAGCCGGTTATCCTGACGGGTAGCCAGTTACCCATCGGCATGTTGCGCACCGATGGAAAGGAAAATCTGATCACTTCCATAGAAATAGCCGCTGCCAAACATCCGGACGGCACTGCTATTGTACCCGAAGTATGCATCTTCTTCGAAAACCATCTGTTGCGCGGAAACCGTACCACAAAAATCAATGCGGAGAATTTCAATGCGTTCCGTTCATACAATTTCCCTTCGCTGGCAACAGCAGGCATCCACATAAAATATGAATATGACCGTATTCACAAAGCCGATCCCAATCTGCCATTAAAACCACACTATCTTTATGATACCAATGTAATTATACTGACCCTTTTTCCGGGCATCCAGGAAAACATGATCAGCAATATCCTGCATACACCGGGATTACGCGCAGTGGTATTAAAGACCTACGGTTCGGGCAACGCTCCGCAAAAGCCGTGGTTCATCGAACTTCTAAGGGATGCCACCTCACGGGGAATCATCATTGTCAACATCTCCCAATGCTCTACTGGAACAGTGGAAATGGGAAGGTATGAAACCGGGCTCCATCTGCTGGACGCAGGGGTCATCAGCGGCTATGACAGTACGGTGGAATCCGTTCTAACCAAACTGATGTTCCTTTTGGGACACGGAAAAAGTGAAAGAGAAATACGTTACCAAATGAGTATTCCGGTAGCCGGAGAGTTTACGAAATCATAATTTATTGCGTTCCAATTATCATCCGGCGGGATGATTGCAGAATCATTAAAATGGTGTAATCTGCGATGAGAACTTAACGATTTTATAGCATGTAATCTTTTTGTAATATTTGTTTCATCAAATAGTAATAAAAATGCTCCATTTTTGCAGTGCTGATCAAAAAAGATTAGTTTTGTAGTATTAAAAAGATGGATATATGAATGATTACCGCATTTTAGTAGTTGACGATGAAGAAGATCTATGCGAGATTCTTAAATTCAATTTAGAAAACGAAGGGTATTTTGTGGACACGGCAAACTCCGCCGAAGAAGCCCTGAAGATGGAACTGACCCAATACAACTTGCTGTTGCTGGATGTGATGATGGGAGAAATATCAGGATTCAAAATGGCGAACATGCTGAAAAAGAATAAAGCTACTGCTTCTATTCCCATTATATTCATTACTGCTAAAGATACTGAAAACGATACCGTAACAGGGTTCAACTTGGGAGCCGACGACTATATCTCGAAGCCATTTTCACTGCGCGAAGTTATAGCACGCGTTAAGGCTGTCCTTCGACGCACCAGCCCTACACAGGGAAAAGAAGCGCAAGAACAATTACAGTACAAAGGGCTTTTAGTCGACATAACCAAGAAGAAAGTCAGCATAGACGGTATAGAAATTTCCCTGACAAAAAAAGAATTCGAAATCCTGTTGCTGTTGTTACAAAACAAAGGCCGCGTATTCTCACGCGAAGATATTCTGGCTAAAGTATGGCAGGAGGAAGTCTATGTGCTGGACCGTACCATTGACGTCAACATTACCCGCCTGCGTAAAAAAATAGGCGAATATGGAAAATGCATCGTCACCCGCCTGGGATACGGATACTGTTTTGAATGCGAATAACCTAACCTGTACCTTTCCATGACTATTAAATTATCCAGCCACGTCCTGTCATTCAACAAGAAACTATTCTTGTCGGTAATTTCCTTATTCATAGCATTCGCCATCTGTTTCATGGCATTCCAATATCGCAGGGAGAAGGAATACAAAATAGAATTGCTGAACACACAACTCCAGAATTACAACGACCGCCTGAATGATTTTCTCCGTGGCAGGGATACACTGAATATTCAACAATTGAACGACTATGTTTGCGAACACACCTTTGAAGATCTACGCGTGACACTGATCAACAAGAATGGTACTGTAATTTATGACAATCTGGAAAAAGATCCCAGCCACTTCGAGAACCACCATAACCGTCAGGAAATAAAAGAAGCCATCATTTATGGCAGCGGCTACTCCATTAACAGACAATCGGAAAGCCTGGGCGGTGAATTTTTCTATTCGGCAAAGTATTATCCTAACCTGGACTATATCATTCGTTCGGCTCTTCCCTATAATGTCAGTCTGATGAGACACCTGAAAGCAGACTCTCATTATGTATGGTTCACACTGATAATCAGCCTGATATTAATAATTGTGTTCTACCGATTCACACATAAATTGGGAATGTCTATCACCAAATTGCAACAATTTGCCATGAAAGCCGACCGCAATGAACCGATAGACACTGATATGCAGGATACCTTTCCCAAAAACGAACTGGGCGAAATATCCCAACATATCATCCAGATTTACAAACGTCTGCATCAGGCAAAAGAAGATTTATATATCGAACGCGAGAAACTGATCACCCATCTCCAGATCTCGCACGAAGGCTTAGGCGTATTCAACCACCGCAAAGAAGAGATTCTGGTAAATAATCTGTTCACACAATACGCCAACCTTATCTCGGACAAAAATCTGAGTTCTACGGAAGAGATCTTCTCCATCCCCGAATTGCAGCCCATCACCCGTTTCATTACAAAAAACAAGGAACGCAGTATCGGCAAAGAAGAGAAACGAATGTCATTGAATATAGACAAAAACGGACGTATCTTTGCCGTGGAATGCATTATCTTTCAAGATGACAGCTTTGAAATCTCCATCAATGACATCACTCAGGAAAAGGAACAGGCACTTCTGAAAAAACAGCTGACACAGAATATCGCCCACGAATTGAAAACTCCTGTAAGCAGCATACAGGGATATCTGGAAACCATAGTAAACAACCCTACTCTGCCCCGTGAGAAAATCAATGCTTTCCTGGAGAGAAGCTATGCACAAAGTAACCGGCTGGCACATCTGTTACGGGATATCTCCGTACTTACCCGCATGGAAGAAGCTCCGAACATGATAGAAACAGAACCGGTAAACCTCACCACCATGATGCGGAATATCCTGAACGAAGTAACTTTGGAACTGGAAGAAAAGCAGATCACAGCCCACAATATGCTGCCTGAAGGACTGACCGTACAAGGCAATTCTTCCCTGCTATACTCCATCTTCCGGAATCTGACAGACAACGCCATTGCATACGCAGGAACTCATATTTCCATAACCATCCGCTGTTTCCGTGAAGACGAACGTTTTTATTATTTCAGTTTCTCGGACACAGGCGTAGGAGTAGGACCCGAACATCTAAGCCGTTTGTTCGAGCGTTTCTATCGGGTGGACAAAGGACGTTCACGCAAATTGGGCGGTACCGGACTGGGACTAGCTATTGTAAAAAACGCAGTCATTCTGCATGGCGGAACAATCTTCGCTAAAAATACCCCCGGTGGAGGTCTGGAATTCATATTTACATTGAGTAAAGAATAAGAGGATACAAGAGCCTGTTTCTAAATTTTCTTCAAAATTTAAACAGGCTCCAAAAAATAAAGAAAGATAATTGTTTTCTTAAATATAAACTGTATCTTTGCGGTGCATCGGTTCATTTATCTCCCCTCCGAGGTGAATGATTAAAAGGGAATCAAGGTGAGAATCCTGAACAGTCCCGCTGCTGTATGTTTCACTAAACGCATAAGCAAAATGCCAATAACCACTGGGATAATTTCCGGGAAGGTGCTTATAGCGGAAACGAGTCAGAAGACCTGCCTGTGCATTTATCAAATCTGAAGCTTTCGAGGAAAGAGCTTGGAACACTGAACGTAAGGGATGCCTTTAAGCACATCCGCTATTTTCTCCGTTTCACTGTCCGGAAAAGAATATCAGGTAAAAAGAAAATTTATTTTAAAGTAAACTCTGCCAAGTTTATTTGGAGTGCTCAGCCGAAGTGATTCGCCTGAGCATTATTTTATAATCCAAGTCAATACAAAATCGGGATGAGTGACATAACGGACCCGATAACGTTCCTGCCGGCCTGTACGATATTCGCATGCCTCGAACTCCCCCTCTTCCGACAAGCTGAAAGGAAAAATACGAAGATGACGAATGAAATCCAC
The DNA here is from genome assembly GCA_019414725.1 of Bacteroides sp. GTDB lineage: Bacteria > Bacteroidota > Bacteroidia > Bacteroidales > Bacteroidaceae > Phocaeicola. The sequence goes on along the minus strand of DXLM01000010.1, from coordinate 16,111 downwards.
CTCCTCTACTCCCATCAGTTTGAACAGTGCCTCCTTGGCCGACCAATGGAGCAATAAAGCATAAACTTCATCTCCTTCCATCATTGCGGGTTCTTCATCGGAACGAATAAAACGGGAAGCTACTTTCCGCACTCTGGTTCCATACTGCTCTATATCCATTCCCACCTCACAGGAAGAATGAAGCGCCACCGCCACATAACCGCGAGTATGCGAGATGCTGATATACCGGCTTCCATCCTTTAGATAAGGCCTTCCCGAAGAGTAATAAGCTATCTCCTTTTCTTCTCCACACAAAGCCTTCAGCAGCACACGTACCGACAACCATTCATGCTTCCGTTTTTCGGAAAGAACAGCCAATTTCTCCCTATACCAGTCTTTATGCTCCAATGATGCCAGCAGTTGTTCCGTTGTTTCATCAGACTTCCATATTCCAAGCAGAAACTCCCCTTCGATATAAGTACGGTATAAAGGCATAATAAAATCTATTTCTTTTCTTCTTCCACGGAGCTGGAAGAGTCAACGATAACTTTTACTTTCAAAATGCGGCGCGTATTCATTTCAAGTACCTCAAAATGATAATTCCCATAATCTAACCGCTCGTGCAATACAGGAAACTCCCCTTTTATTTCCAGCAACAAACCGGCCAAAGTGTCCGCATCTCCTTCCACTTTCTCGAAAAGAGCAGGATCAGCTTTCATAATCTTATAAAAATCGGACAGCAAGGTTTTTGCCTCGAATATATAGGTACGGTCATTCAGTTTCACATACGTACGCTCTTCATCATCGTATTCATCATTAATCTCTCCTACAATCTCCTCGATGATATCCTCCATTGTAACAATGCCCGAAGTACCTCCAAACTCATCGACAACGATGGCAATATGGATCTTGTTCGCCTGAAAATCACGCAAAAGGTCATCAATCATCTTCGTTTCAGGTACAAAGTAAGCAGGACGGACCAATGTCTGCCAACGAAAGTTGTCGCCCTTGCCCAAATGAGGAAGCAAATCCTTTATATAAAGAATCCCCTTTATATTATCCCGCGATTCGGCATATACCGGAATACGGGAATAGGCATTTTCCACAATACATTTCAACACATCGGAATAAGGAGTATTGATTTCCAAGTCCACCATATCCAGCCGGGAAGTCATCACTTCCTTAGCCGTTTCCTCACCAAAACGGATAATACCTTCCAGAATATTGCTTTCCTCTGAAATCTCACTCTTGTCCGTCAGTTCCAAAGCCTGTGAAAGTTCGTCGACAGAAATATTATAATTCCTTTTTGCCACACATCTGTTCACCAAAAAGGAAGAACGGACCAGCAATGCCGACAAAGGTGAAAAGAATTTCTTTAAAAAAGAAATGGCAGGAGCTGCCTTACGGCAAAACTTCAACGTGTTCTGTGCCGAATAAATTTTAGGCATGATTTCACCGAAAAGCAACAGCAGAAAAGTAAGGACAACCGTTATTAGCAGGAATTCCAGAATCACGGAATTTCCAAAGTGTATGGTGCTGGCAAAAAAGTAATTGCACAGCATGATAATGGTTACATTGACAAAATTATTAGAGATAAGAATAGTCGCTAACAAGCGTTCGGAATCATTCAGCAGGGCGCTGATACGTCTGTCCGAAGTATGTTTTCCTTCCTCTATCTCACTTAAATCAACAGGTGAAAGGGAAAAGAAAGCTATTTCCGAAGCAGACACAAAGCCTGAGGCATACAACAATAAAACAGCTAACAAGATAGCTATGATAGCTCCCATGGTAGGAGCCGTTACGGTTACACCGTCAAATAAATCCGCCAAGCGGCATAAATACGAGTCAGGGTCCAAGGAATCTGGTTTTAGTTAAACATCAAGTTCTCTTAATTAAAAAGGTAAATCGTCTGTCAGGCTATTATCCGAAACTTGCTGTTGCTGCGGAGCCGTTTGTGCAGACACCTGCTGCCGGGATACCGCTTGTGCCTGCGGTACATATCCTGTACCCGGTTGCTGCGAGGTATTACGCGGGGTCAGCATCTCCATATTATCAGCAAAAATCTCGACAATGGTGCGTTTTATGCCATTCTGGTCATCGTATGAACGGCTGCGGATTTTCCCTTCTATGTAGAGTTTGTCGCCCTTACGGACATATTTTTCCGCAGTTTGGGCCAGTCCTCTCCATAACACGATATTATGCCATTCCGTACGTTCGGGAACCTGTGTTCCATTCTGCAACGTATAGGCACGATCGGTAGTGGCCAACGAGAAAGTGGCAACGGCAATGCCGGTATCCAAATATCTCACATCAGGGTCCTTTCCTACATTTCCAATCAAAATGACTTTATTTACTGACATTCTATTATTCCTTTTTAATTATTAGGCTCCAAAATTAGCGAAAAAAACTGATTCACCAAACGCGATACGGCAAATTTATGCAAATCTTCCACGCTTATTCTCTGATACTTCGCAAAAGAAGCCGAATTCTCAGGGAGAATCACTTCATAAAAATTTGCGTAAATCACCCGGTGGGATAACACGTGCTTCACCCCTTTCCGCACCAGCCGCACTATGGGCTCCTCTCCCCCGGCCAGCATCCCTCGAAACTGTGGCGATGCATACAGTTCCTCTTCCGTCCACTCACGATCCGTTTCTATCAAAGGCGGTTCATACAAATTTTTCCATATATCATTTCCGCTGCGCTTATGTATAAAGGTATACGCGCCCATGCGTACATATATATAATTAAAATAACGATTAGTCACCTTGTTTTTATGTTGCTTCACAGGCAAAGAGCCGGCAATCCCCTTCAGACGCGCCACACAAGAATCGTTTAGCGGACAAAACAGGCAGTCGGGCGCTACCGGAGTACACTGCAAAGCTCCAAAATCCATGATAGCCTGGTTGTAGAGACCAGGGCGCTCACGGTCCAGCAACTCATCGGCAACCCGGACAAACAGTTTCTTTCCTTCCGCCGAATCAATGGGGGTATCAATGCCCAACCAACGGGACAGCACCCGATACACATTACCGTCCACCACTGCGTATGGCATACCGTAAGCAAATGAACAAATAGCCGCTGCTGTATATTCTCCCACTCCTTTCAAAGCACGCACCCCAGTGTATGTTACAGGAAATCCTCCTGCCTCTGCCATCCTTCTGGCCGCAGCATGCAAATTTCTCGCACGGGAATAATACCCCAGCCCCTGCCAATATTTCATCACCTCATCCTCATCGGCTGCCGCCAGTGCGAACACATCAGGAAAACGGGCCACAAAACGTTGATAGTAATCATATCCCTGAACCACACGAGTTTGTTGTAGAATAATCTCCGAGATCCATATCAAATAAGGATTTTTTGTCCTTCTCCACGGCAAATCACGCCCGTTTTCCCTATACCAATCTATCAATTTTCTGCTAAAATTCTCCATATCAGTATTATATAAAAGTGCATTCTATGCAATATTTCCGCAAAAGTAAACCAAGAAAATGGAAGAAGATGCTTTTTTTAGGAAATTTATTCTGAATATATTTCTTAAAGAGGGAGAAAAGCTATATATTTGCAGTCCAAAAAATTAAGATATAAGTATAACAATAATTATTTAGCGAAATGACTAAAGCAGATATCGTAAACGAAATTACGAAAAATACCGGTATTGACAAGGTGACAGTGTTAACCACACTTGAGGCTTTCATGGATACAGTAAAGGATTCATTATCTAAAGAAGAAAATGTGTACCTGCGTGGTTTTGGAAGTTTTGTAGTGAAGAAAAGAGCTCAGAAGACTGCTCGCAACATTTCAAAGAACACTACAATCATTATTCCGGAGCACAATATTCCGGCATTTAAACCAGCTAAGACATTTACATTATCAGTAAAGAAATAATAAACAAGAGTATTAACCCATAAAATTTGAAGCTATGCCAAGCGGAAAGAAGAAAAAAAGACACAAAATGTCTACTCACAAGCGTAAAAAAAGACTAAGAAAGAACAGACATAAAAGCAAAAAATAATTTGTAGTCTGTCTGTGACGACAAATAAAGAACAAACCTTGCAAAGCAACAAAAGTCTTTCAGGTTTGTTCTTTGTTTAATGAGAAAAGTGAACAATTTAAAAATACAAAAGTGACAAGCGAACTAGTAGTAGACGTACAACCCAAAGAGATTTCCATCGCACTCCTTGAAGATAAAGCGTTGGTGGAATTTCAGAAAGAAGGGAGAAGTGCTTCCTTCAATGTGGGAAATATGTATTTGGGACGGGTAAAGAAACTAATGCCCGGCCTTAATGCCTGTTTCGTGGATGTCGGCTTTGAAAAAGATGCTTTTCTTCATTATCTAGACCTAGGTCCTCAATTTCATTCTTATCAGAAGTATCTGAAGCAAGTTTTAAGCGACCGTAAAAAACTTTTTCCCATCACAAAAGCTACTATGCTGCCTGATATTGAAAAGGAAGGGACGGTTTCAACCACCCTCCAGCAAGGTCAGGAAGTTATTGTGCAGATTGTAAAGGAACCTATCTCGACCAAGGGCCCCAGACTAACCTGCGAATTGTCATTCGCCGGACGTTATTTGGTATTAATCCCTTTCAACGATAAGGTTTCGGTATCACAAAAAATTAAATCGAGCGAAGAACGCGCCCGTCTGAAACAGTTATTGCAAAGCATCAAACCGAAAAACTTCGGAGTGATTGTACGCACCGTAGCGGAAGGCAAAAGGGTGGCCGAGCTTGATGCAGAGCTTAAAGTCTTGCTGAAACATTGGGAAGAAACAATCACTAAAGTACAGAAGGCTCCCAAACTGCCGGCATTGGTATACGAAGAGACCAGCCGCACAGTGGCCATGTTGCGCGATCTTTTCAATCCGTCTTATGAGAACATCTATGTGAACGATGAAACAGTGTTCCATGAGATTAAGGATTATGTATCACTTATCGCCCCTGAACGAGCCGAAATCGTAAAACTGTACAAGGGTCAGCTTCCCATATTCGACAATTTCGGTATTACCAAACAAATCAAATCCTCTTTCGGGAAAACCATTTCGTATAAAAGTGGAGCTTACCTGATTATTGAACACACAGAAGCACTTCATGTAGTGGATGTCAATAGTGGAAACCGCTCCAAATCTGCCAACGGGCAGGAGGCTAACGCACTGGATGTAAACCTGGGTGCCGCCGACGAACTGGCACGCCAGTTAAGATTGCGTGATATGGGTGGTATTATCGTGGTTGACTTCATTGATATGAATCTAGCAGAGAACCGGCAGAAACTGTACGAACGTATGTGCCAAAACATGCAGAAAGACAGAGCAAAACATAACATTCTGCCCCTCAGTAAATTTGGATTGATGCAAATTACCCGCCAACGCGTGCGTCCTGCCATGGATGTCAACACGAATGAAACCTGTCCCACCTGCTTCGGGAAAGGTAGCATAAAGCCATCCATCCTTTTTACGGATACTTTGGAGAGTAAGATTGACTACCTGGTCAACAAATTGAAGATAAAGAGATTTACGCTGTACATCCATCCGTACATCGCAGCATATGTGAATCAGGGTCTGGTTTCCCTGAAGCGCAAATGGCAAATGAAATACGGATTCGGAATAAAGATTATCCCAGACCAAAGTCTGGCCTTCCTGCAATATCGGTTCACCGATGTTCACGGTGAGGAGATAGACATGAAAGAGGAAATCGAAATCAAGTAAAAGAAAAGGGAGTGATAAAAAATGTCACTCCCTTTCTTTATTTCACGACTCTAATATGCAAGGCTTGATTTCGAAGTTTCACAAGCTCAAACACCAGTCACATTCTGCCGATTATAACTCACCCAACCATCACAAAGCTGGCAAAACAAAAGCACATCCGTTGCCCCTATTCTATTTGCCTTGCTTATAGTCTTTCACTATTCCCTCCGCAATCCAATTTGCCAATGCCTGACGGTTATTCTTCAGAACCAGCCGTTGTTGGTCACGCTTGTTCCGGATATTTCCCAATTCCAAAAACACCGCTACGGGAGTCGTATTACGCAATACATACAAATTACGTTCACTCACCGTTCCGCGAAAGCCACGGTTTGGCTGATGCTTGTCATATTTCCTATCAAAGGTACGGTGCAAGTTATTGGCCAACCGCCTACCCTTCGTACTTTTAGGAGCGTTATAAAAAAACACATCTGTCTGCTGTCCCTTACTGCGACTGTCCACATGAATAAATACAGCTCGTTTGTAACTGCTCTTATCTTTCCGATACAGTTTATTCACCCAGTCACAACGTTGCTTCAAACGAGCCACCTGATTCAAGGGAATAGGATCTCCCATGCAAGTTTCACGTTTACTGTTTGCCAGGACATGACCGTCACGAATACCATCTTTCTTATCTTGAATGATAATATGCACCTTCGCACCGCGTGACAACAACTCACGTGCCAACCGCAGAATAATATCGTATGCATACTCATCCTCATGCAACTGACGCCCCTGATAGATACCGATGGCCCCAGGATCGGGACCTCCGTGACCACTCACCAAATAAAAACAAGCTCCGCTTAGTTCATTGGATGTAATCTGATAGGTAGCATATTCCTTTCCAAATAATGCCTCTTTGCCGGTACGAGGCTTTTTCTTCGCCAGAAGCGGTGATAGAACAAAAAATAAAAACGTGACAAATAGTACCGATCCTCTCATTATCTGTTATTTTTCTCCCAACATTTCATCTATCTTCTTGCACAAAGAAGAGAATTCTTCTTCATTGTACAAACGGGTCAGCATTACAATCTTGCCCGTTTTGTCAATCAATACATTACGGGTGATGCCCGCTTTACGGTCTGCATATCTGGCAAAAATATCAGCTCCCGGATCAAGAGCCAACGGATAGGTCACGCCGGTACGTTTGGCAAAAGCCACTACGGTTTCCAAAGGTTCGTCCCGATCCACTCCAAAGAGAGCAAACGCTTTATTATCCTTATGTTTCAACCAGATATCTTTTTCAATAAAAGGCATCTCTTTTCGGCAAACTCCACACCAACTGGCAGTGAACTGAAGCATCACCACCTTGCCACGCAAATCAGAGAGTTTCACTTTCTGTCCGTCTGTCAGTTCCATTTCAAAATCGGGAGCCATATCCCCTACCTTTACTATATAACCGGCATTATCAGGAGTAACCTGTTGTGCCTTCACCGGCTGGTTCAGCAAACATGCGCAAACCAGCAACATCAGACTCATAAACTTCTTCATCGTTCTTCTCTTATTTTTATATATTCGCTACAAAGATAGGCTATTCCATCATTTTTTCGTAATTTTGGCACCCAAAATAACTACCAACTTATCAAGAAGATGAATATTTTTTGGGATACAATCACTCATTACAATGCGGGTACCTGGATTTATCAAGTTATTATCACCCTTATCGGCATTATTTTAACCTGTTCTCTATTCAAAAGCCCCACAAAAAAAATAAAAGTAGCGATGAAGTTATATCTCATATTCTTGAATGTATGGATAGCTTCCGTGTATTACATGATTTATTGTGAACCAAGAAGTTACAACAATGCTTTGGCAGGATTTTGGGGAATCATGGCCATCTTCTGGATTTATGACCTGAAAGTAAACTACACCCCTTTTGACCGGACTCACAAACATACCGCACTAGCCGTCCTGCTTTGTATGTTGCCATTGGCCTATCCACTCTTCTCCATTATAAGGGGGATGAGCTTTCCCATGATGACCTCACCTGTAATGCCTTGTTCGGTAGCGGTTTTCACCATCGGACTGCTGCTGGCATTTTCCAAACGAGTCAATATCTTTCTCGTCATGTTTCTCTGCCACTGGGCACTGATCGGTTTCACCAAAACTTACTTTTTCCATATTCCTGAAGATTTTCTGCTGGCAAGTTCGGCTGTACCGGGCCTTTATCTGTTCTTTAAAGAATACACAGCTTCCCATCTGCATACTTCCACCCTTTTCCGTGCCCGTATGATTAATCTCGCCCTGATTATTGCCTGCGGTGCAATCGGAGTGCTGTTCATGATATCTATGGTGTGCGAACTGGCTCAAGAACAGGCTTTATCGAAATAAAAACACGTCTTAATGAGGTACTTTGCAAAATCTTTCGTATTTTTGCCAACAAATTGAGTTAATGTTTTAACAGGATGAACGTATTAGAACTAAGTGAACAGGAGATTATCAGACGAAACAGTCTGAATGAATTGCGCGCTATGGGCATCGAGCCATACCCCGCAGCTGAGTATGTAACCAATGCATTTTCTACAGATATAAAAGCTGAGTTCAAGGATGATGAGGAACCTCGCAAAGTATCGGTAGCCGGACGTATGATGAGCCGCCGTGTGATGGGTAAAGCTTCATTTATCGAATTACAGGATTCAAAAGGCCGTATCCAGGTGTATATCACCCGTGATGACATCTGCCCGGATGAAAACAAAGAAATGTACAACACTGTGTTCAAACGTCTGCTGGACCTTGGTGACTTTATCGGTATAGAAGGATTCGTATTCAGAACCCAAATGGGTGAAATCAGTATCCACGCTAAAAGACTGACCGTACTGTCCAAGTCTATCAAACCGCTTCCTATTGTAAAATACAAAGACGGAGTCGCTTACGACAAGTTTGAAGACCCTGAACTGCGTTATCGCCAACGTTATGTTGACCTTGCTGTGAATGAAGAGATAAAAGATATCTTCATCAAGCGCAGTAAAGTATATAGCTCTATGCGCGAATATTTCAACTCAAAAGGTTATATGGAAGTGGAAACCCCGATTCTGCAATCCATTGCCGGCGGAGCAGCCGCACGTCCATTCATAACTCACCACAACGCACTGGATATGCCGCTGTACATGCGTATTGCCAGTGAGTTGTACCTGAAAAGACTAATTGTAGGTGGTTTCGAAGGAGTGTATGAAATAGGTAAGAACTTCCGTAACGAAGGAATGGACCGCACGCACAATCCTGAATTTACCTGCATGGAAATATATGTTGCCTACAAGGACTATAACTGGATGATGGAATTTACAGAAAAAATGATTGAAAAAATCTGTCTGGATGTAAACGGCACCACTCAAGTAAAAGTAGGCGACAACATCATTGACTTCAAAGCCCCGTACAAACGTGTCACCATGCTGGACTCTATCAAGGAACACACCGGCTATGATCTGACAGGCATGAACGAAGAACAGATACGAGAAGTTTGCCAGAAACTCAATATGGAGATTGACGACACAATGGGCAAAGGCAAACTGATCGATGAAATCTTCGGAGAATTCTGCGAAGGTACTTACATCCAGCCGACTTTCATCACCGACTATCCGAAAGAAATGTCTCCGCTGACAAAGATACACCGCAGCAATCCGGATTTGACCGAGCGTTTCGAGCTGATGGTGAACGGCAAGGAACTGTGTAATGCATACTCCGAATTGAACGACCCGATTGACCAGTTGGAACGTTTCGAAGAACAAATGAGACTGAGCGAAAAAGGAGATGATGAAGCTATGATTATTGACAAAGACTTCGTCCGTGCGCTGGAATACGGTATGCCCCCCACTTCGGGTATGGGAATCGGTATGGACCGTCTGACGATGCTGATGACCGGACAGTCTACCATTCAGGAAGTATTGTTCTTCCCCCAGATGCGTCCCGAAAAGATTACTCCGAAAGACACTCCTGCCAAATTTATGGAACTGGGAATTTCAGAAGACTGGGTTCCTGTCATTCAGAAAGCAGGCTATAACCTGGTGAGCGATATGAAAGAAGTGAATCCGCAGAAGCTGCATATGGACATTTGCGGAATCAACAAAAAATATAAATTGGAATTAACCAATCCTACGGTGGACGAAGTTGCCGGATGGATTGCGAAAATTGAGAATTGAGAATTTAAAGATTGAGAATTATTCCAATTGTCAATTATCCATCATAAATAATAAGCATGAAATTGCCCGGTAAAATAGCGATAATGGGTGGTGGCAGCTGGGCCACGGCTATTGCAAAAATAGTCTTGGCTCAGGCTGAATCAATCAACTGGTATATGCGCCGCGACGACCGAATTGAAGAATTCAAACGTTTGGGACATAATCCGGCTTATCTGACAAGTGTGCGCTTTGAAATAAAGAACATCAACTTCTCTTCAGATATCAACAAGATAGTAAAGGAATCGGATACCCTGATATTCGTTACCCCCTCTCCTTATCTGAAAAGCCACCTGAAAAAGCTGAAAACCAAAATAAAGGACAAGTTCATTGTCACTGCTATCAAGGGTATCGTCCCTGACGAGAACCTGATTGTTTCCGATTATTTTCATCAGGTATACGGTGTTCCCGAAGAGAATATAGCCGTCATTGCAGGTCCGTGCCACGCAGAAGAAGTAGCCTTGGAGCGTCTTTCCTATCTGACTATCGGATGTAAAGACATTGACAAGGCGAAGATATTCGCCCGGCAGCTGGCCGGACATTACATAAAAACTTCTGTAAGCCCGGATGTGGCAGGTATAGAATACGCTTCGGTATTGAAGAATATTTATGCTATCGCCGCTGGAATTTGCAGCGGTCTGAAATATGGCGACAATTTTCAGGCTGTATTGATTTCAAATGCCATTCAAGAGATGAACCGCTTCCTGAATACCGTACATCCCGTAGAGCGTTCTATTGATGATTCCGCTTATCTGGGTGACTTGTTGGTTACCTCCTATTCCAATTTCAGCCGGAACCGCGTATTCGGAACCATGATTGGTAAAGGTTATTCCGTAAAAAGCGCACAGATAGAAATGGAAATGATTGCCGAAGGATACTACGGAACGAAATGTATCAAGGAGCTAAACAAGCACTTGCACGTGAACATGCCTATCGTAGATGCCGTTTATAATATTTTATATGAGCGCATCTCGCCCATGATTGAGATTAAATTATTAACTGATTCATTCAGATAAAATATCAGATACAATGAAGAATATTAGTTTAAACATCGACAAAGTAGCCGGTTTTGTTTCTAAGGAAACAATCGCTGCTTACGAACCTCAGGTGAAAGCCTGCATGGAAACATTGGAAAACGGTACAGGTAAAGGTAATGACTTCTTGGGTTGGTTGCATTTGCCATCGTCTATAACAGCCGAACATTTGGCTGACTTGAAAGCTACTGCCCAGGTTCTGCGCGACAACTGCGAAGTAGTAGTCGTAGCAGGTATCGGTGGAAGCTATCTGGGAGCACGTGCCGTAATAGAAGCTTTATCCAATAGTTTTCAATGGTTGAAAGCAAAACAAGACGGACCCGTCATCGTTTTTGCAGGCCACAATATCGGCGAAGATTACTTGTTCGAGTTGACTGAATACTTGAAGGACAAAAAGTTCGGTGTAATTAATATTTCCAAGTCTGGTACTACTACAGAAACCGCCTTAGCTTTCCGTTTACTGAAAAAACAGTGTGAAGACCAGCTTGGCAAGGAAATGGCGAAGAAAGTGATTGTTGCCGTTACAGATGCCAAAAAGGGTGCCGCACGTGTTACAGCCGACAAGGAAGGATATCAGACTTTCATTATCCCCGATAATGTAGGCGGTCGTTTCTCTGTCCTTACTCCAGTAGGTTTGCTGCCTATCGCAGTGGCAGGATTTGACATTGAGAAACTAGTGGAAGGCGCACGCACGATGGAAACAATATGTGGTCCGGCTACTCCGTTTGCCGAAAATCCTGCCGCTGTTTATGCTGCCACCCGCAATGAATTGTATAAAGACGGAAAGAAGATTGAGATTTTGGTAAACTTCAATCCCAAACTGCACTATATGAACGAATGGTGGAAACAATTGTACGGTGAATCCGAAGGTAAGGATGGTAAAGGTATTTATCCGTCTGCCGTCGACTTCTCTACCGATCTCCATTCTATGGGACAGTGGATTCAGGAAGGTGAACGTACTATCTTCGAAACAGTTATCTCTATCGAAAACCCGGAACATACGCTTCAAGTTCCTTCGGACAGCGAAAATTTGGATGGCTTGAATTTCTTGGCAGGAAAGCGTGTAGACGAAGTGAACAAGATGGCAGAACTAGGTACTCAGCTGGCACACGTTGACGGTGGTGTACCCAATATGCGACTGATTGTACCCGAACTGAATGAATACTACCTGGGAGAAATCATCTATTTCTTTGAAAAAGCTTGTGGTATCAGCGGTTATTTGCTGGAAGTAAATCCGTTCAACCAACCAGGCGTGGAAGCATACAAGAAAAATATGTTTGCTTTGTTGAATAAACCGGGATACGAAGAAGAGTCTAAAGCTATCCAAGCTAGATTATAATATCAAGAACCTATTCAGAATGCCATTTATCAATGTCATTCCGAATAACAGTGAAGAATCTGAAAGCATCCATCAAATGCTTGCAGATTCTTCACTTTATTCCAATCCAACGGTCACACCTTTGGAAGTAATAACTATACATTTATTCTATGTTTAAAGAAGCGATAAATAACTATCTTCATACTCATGGATACGAATCCATCGACTTGAAAGCCGTATTATTCGATATGGACGGCGTGCTGTTCGACTCCATGCCCAACCATGCTGAGTCATGGCATAAAATAATGAAACGCTTCGGTTTCGGCCTCAGCCGAGAAGAAGCTTATATGCACGAAGGGCGTACCGGTGCATCTACGATCAATATAGTAAGTCGTCGGGAACGTGGGCATGATGCTACTGAAGAAGAAATAAAAGCTATCTACCAAGCCAAAACTGAAGAATTCAACAAATGCCCCAAAGCAGAACGGATGCCCGGCGCACTGGAAGTATTGACTAAAATAAAGAGTGAAGGACTGACTCCGATGGTAGTAACCGGTTCGGGACAAACTTCGTTATTGGACCGATTGAATCATAATTTTCCGGGCATATTCCAAGCCAACTTAATGGTTACCGCCTTTGATGTGAAATATGGGAAACCAAATCCGGAACCATATCTGATGGCCCTAAAGAAAGGCGGCTTTAAACCCAATGAAGCGTTAGTAATAGAAAATGCACCACTAGGTGTACAGGCGGGAGTTGCAGCCGGTATTTTTACCATCGCCGTGAATACAGGACCATTGCACGACAATGTGTTACTGAATGAAGGAGCGAATTTACTTTTTCATTCCATGCCCGATTTCAATGAAAATTGGGAAACACTAAAGCAAACTATTAAAAATAAATAGGGGCTTATTTAAGCCCCTATTTATTTTTAATTCGCCATATTTATTCAAACAGTTTACTGCGCGACAACATACAAGCACCGATGATCCCGGCTCTTTCTTTCAATTTAGATTCTACAATAACAGAATCACGGTTCATCAAGTTCAGTGTATATTTTCGAATAGCTGTAGTGATGGGTTGTGTCAAATAATCACCTGTACGTGACAATGCACCACCAATAATGACTAGCTCCGGATTAAATATATTAATAAGTCCCGCTACATGGCGACCTAATTTCACTCCGATTTCTTCCACCAGTTCAATACACAGCAAATCTTCCTTATTTACCGCATCAATGATATCATCCAAGGTCAAATCTTCCAAATTTTTCTTGGTATTGGAGATAATAGAGTTTTCACCATTATTAATATGTTCCAACAGAATACGATGCAAAGCAGCCCCCGAAACTTCCGTTTCTATGCATCCTTTTTTCCCACAATGGCAGATAATCTCATTCTCATATCCAAAATTATGCCCGAATTCGCCAGAGAAACCAGATTTTCCTTTATAAATCTTTCCATCAATGATAATTCCCATACCCAATCCCCAACTGACATTGATAAAGATGATATTCTTCTCACCTTTCACAACACCTTGCATATACTCACCGTAAATCATAGCACGAGTATCGTTATCAATAGAAACACGATAACCACCCACCTTTTCTGATATGACATCCGTCAACGGGCGCTCATCAAAATTGAATATACTGTAACTATATCCCAAATCCGGATTCACACGCCCGGAAAGATTTACATTAATATTTAATATCTTATCTTTCTCAACACTGACTTTTTGAAGAAAATGTTTAATCAACTTACACAATTCGTCTAAACTCTCAGGGGTATTCTTCGCTTTAAAAGGAACATTCATTTTTAGCTGAACTACATCTCCTTTAAAATTTATCAACCCTAAGTTAATGGAAAACTGACGCACTTCAACACCTACAAAATATCCGGAATCTGCATTCAAACCATACAAACTGGGATGTCTTCCCCCACTGGTTTCCAGCTTTCCATAGTCGTTAATGTAACCTTCCTCACACATTTCATCAATGAATTTTGTAACTGTAGGCACACTTAAATCCATCTCTCTTGCTAAATCAGTAATCGTAGAGCTTCCATTATAAATATAATGGGTAATGATTTTCTTCTTCATCACAGCCATCTTTGAGCCCTTTTCAATTTCTTTCAACAAATTCTCACCCATAATAAAATATTCCGTTAATGTCCACAAATATAGTTATTTTTTTATGAAATCAAATCACATTTAAAGAGAATTTTCAAAAATTATTTTAGAAGATGTAAGCTAATTATCATTTTTTGTAACAATTCCATTTTCCATATACATTTAAAGAACGTTTCTAAGTCGCTTATTTATCTTTCTATTTATTAAAAGAGTGATTATTAATAAATAAATTTAGTTTTCACTTGTTGTTTTCATAAATCATTTATATATTTGCACGCAACATGATTAAGTAATATAAAATATTCATTTCAAATAAATTAAAGGCTATGGAAAAGATTCACGGATTAATTGACGCACCTTTTACTCCCTTTTATGAGAACGGAGAAGTAAATTATGAACCGATTGAAGCCTATTGCCAACTATTGGTTAGAAACGGACTTCAAGGCGTATTTATCAATGGTTCTTCCGGAGAGGGCTATATGCTGACAGAAGACGAACGCATGAAACTGGCTGAACGTTGGATGGAAGTAGCACCCGAAGGATTCAAAGTCATTGTCCATGTAGGAAGCACTTGTGTAAAATCAAGCAAACGTCTGGCGGAACACGCTCAGAAAATCGGAGCATGGGGTATCGGAGCAATGGCACCTCCTTTCCCGAAGGTAGGACGCATTGAGGAATTGGTGAAATACTGCGAAGAAATAGCATGCGGCGCTCCTGCACTTCCTTTCTATTTTTATCATATCCCAGCTTTCAATGGAGCATACCTCTCAATGGTAGCATTCTTGGAAGCCGTAGACGGTCGCATTCCTAATTTCGCCGGCATCAAATATACTTTCGAAAGCCTGTATGAATACAACCAATGCCGTTTATATAAAAATGGCAAATTCGACATGTTGCACGGCCAGGATGAAACGATCCTTCCATGTCTGGCTATGGGCGGTGCACAGGGCGGTATCGGTGGAACAACCAACTATAACGGCAAAGAACTCACAGGCATCATCGAAGCATGGAAAGCCGGTGATCTGGAATTGGCACGCGAACGCCAGAATTTCGCGCAGGAAGTTATCAATGTCATCTGTCACTATCGTGGAAACATCGTTGGCGGCAAACGCATCATGAAACTGATAGGGCTGGATTTAGGAAAGAACCGGACTCCATTCCAAAATATGACAGATGAGGAAGAAGCTGCCATGAAAGCCGAACTGGAAGCAATCAATTTCTTCGAAAGATGTAACAAATAAACCAGAACCACGATGTTTTCAATAGATTATATAAAAGAATGGTCAGAATCATACAAAACAGATCTGACCACTAATATCATGCCGTTTTGGCTGAAATACGGGCTGGACAAGGTCAATGGAGGTATTTATACCTGTGTTGACCGGGACGGCAGCTTGATGGACACCACCAAATCGGTGTGGTTCCAAGGAAGATTTGCTTTTATCTGTTCCTATGCGTATAATAATATAGAAAAGAACGAAGCATGGCTGGCAGCAGCTAAAAGTACAATAGACTTTATAGAAGCGCATTGTTTTGACTCTGACGGACGTATGTATTTCGAGGTGACTGCCGAAGGCACTCCCTTGCGCAAACGCCGTTATATTTTCTCGGAGTCATTCGCAGCCATCGCCATGTCGGAATATGCCATCGCATCCGGTGACCAGACGTATGCCGTAAAAGCATTAGACTTGTTCAAACGGATGCAGTATTTTATGGAAACACCGGGCATACTCCCTCCTAA
>DXLM01000001.1:139812-186052 GCA_019414725.1 Bacteroides sp. | reverse complement strand
CTTCTGGCTTCATAATTTAGAACGTATATCGTTAATTAACGCTTGAATCATATGAGTTTGTTCTCTCCATTTGTAATGAAATTCAAGACTGTTAGACTCTTCTTCGGTTAATGGAATATGAAATAATATTTTATGGTATATATTCTTAAACCATTTCCTCTCAAGCTTCCTACTTTCCTTAGTTCCTACCTCATATCCTCTCTTAGATTTACGGTTCTTAGAACGACCACGTGCCCAACCAAATTGTTTGCCATCATTTACCCATTTCCAGTCTGCTCTGGCTTCTTTTTGCCTAAGCCTCTTGTTAATGATATTAATCTTTTCTATCTCTTCCATATTTGTTAAGTTTGTTGGGCTACTAGGACTCGAACCTAGACTGACAGAATCAAAATCTGTAGTGCTAACCATTACACCATAGCCCAATTTTGGCTTAGCTATTCTCACGAACCACTAAGTCTATTTACCATGAAAAACACACAATGCAAGTGGGACGAGGCAGGATCGAACTGCCGCTAACGTCCTGGATTTTCAGTCCAGCGCTCTACCTACTGAGCTATCGTCCCATATCCGTTTATAATGTAAAGGCATAGATGAAGTAAACGGATAAAACCTTCATCTATGGAAAAGAGTCCCAAAGCAAGTTATGCATTTCCGAGTATGTTACGCACGTACTAAGGCGACTTCAACGGACTTAAGGTTATTAGCATTGCGCACTACTAATAACGTTTTGCTGGATTTATCCCTCAGCCATCCACTCTATATACTACATAAGGGGTCTATGCAGTCGATAGTCTACTAAGTGCACTTTCAACTATCAGTTATTCCAATTCTAGTATTTTTTTGTTCCACCAGTTAGTTAAATCTTGTAAAGAAAACTTAAATTCTTCCTCAAATTTTTCTACCGGAACAGTTTCATCTCCTAATTCTATTGCCCATCTCCAGCAAGCTTCTGTTTCTGCTACGTCAATAGGTTCCTCCATTAGCCAAGTATCATCCATAAGTAAGTCAAGAAATGGCTTATGAAGGGACTTAAATATTTCAATTCTTTCTTCCATAACACATTTTATTAAGCGGAGGCAGCTGGATTCGAACCAGCGGGACCCGAAGGCCCTCCGTCTTAGCAGGACGGTGGTTTAAGCCACTCACCCATACCTCCAAATTGCGAAGGGGCTTTTGTTATACTTTACTATTGAAATTGTAAAGCCCCTTCGCTGTGAATTACTTCACTTCTTCAAACTCAGTTGTTTCAGCTTTCTTTTCCTCCAACTCTTTCTTGCCGAGAACACTTTTCAGTGTATCAGCGAAAGGTATAGAGCGAAGCAAGTCGAACGCAGGATTCAAGTTCTCAGCAGTTTTAGCCATGAAGTTACCAGCGGTATTCTCGTTACCATAAACAGTAACCTGTCCAAGGTGAACGTGTTCAAACATCTGAGCAGATGCTTCTGCAATACCTGTCAACTGGTCAACTGTCTTGTACTGAACCACCATTTCAGGAGTCAAGCCAGATTCAATCATCTTCTGGACTGCCAGAGCAGGAGCCATTTCAATAGCCTGGACTTTATCAGCCTCAGCCATCAAAGATGCTCTCTTACCCTCAGCTTCAGCAAGCAGTTTCTTTCTTGTACCTTCAGCTTCGGCTTCTAGCTGCAACTTTGTAGCATTCGCTTTAGCTTCTGCTTCTTTCAGAATTTCAGCAGCCTTAGCTTCTGCTTCAAGTACAGCTTTCTGCTTAACAGCTTCTGCTTCAATCGTGATACGTTCCTTCTCCTTTTGAGCAGGAACAATCGTCTCAGCATGAAGCTTAGCTTCCATAGCCAATGCAGCTGCTTCGTTTACTTCCAGTTGCTTTTCTTGCTTAGTTTTCTCGATAGTCATTTGAGCTTCTACCTTAGAAGTTCCTGCTACCTTTTCAGCTTCAGCCTTAGCTTTCTCGGCCTCTCCCTTAGCTTTAGAGACTTCAATTGTGGCATTTTGTTCTGCCACTCCTGCAATCTTATCAGCTTCAGCTGCCTTTACACGCTTGTCTGACTCATACTTAGCAACTGCAGCTTCCTGTTCGTTAATTGCCTTTTGCGTCTCAGCTTCCTGTTTTTGTTTAGCCTGAGCAATACGAGTTTGTTTCTCTGCTTCTGCTTCTGCTTTCTTAGAGTCAGCTTCTGCTTTAGCCTTAGCTACATTAGCCTCAGCCAGTGATTCAGACTCTGCTCTGTTAGAATCGGCTTCTGCTTGAGCTTTAGCTATAGCTGAAATTTTCTCAGCTTCTGCTTTAGCTTTCTCTGATTCCGCTGCAGTATTAGCTTTAGCAATATTGGCAGCTTGTTCAGCTTTCTGATTAGCAATACCTGATTGCTTATTCTTCTCAGCTTCTGCAAGTTTGATTTCCTTCTCCTGGTTAATCTCTGCCACACGAACCTCTTGCTCTTGTCTAGTCTGAGCAACAGTAGTTTCACGCTCTTTCTCAGCGTCTGCTACAGCAATTTCACGTTGCTTGTTGGTTTCTGCAATCTGAATATCTCCTTTCTTTTTCTCTTCTGCAATGTCAGCCTGTGCCTGAGCAAGAGCTTTAGTTGCAGCTTTCTGACCTAGATTCTTGATATAGTTTGCATCATCCGAAATATCGGCATTGTTAATGTTGATAATACTGAAACCTACCTTATTCAACTCGGTCTCAATATTCTCCTTAGCTTTGCCGATAAACTTGATTCTGTCAGCGTTAATTTCCTCAATCGTCATCGTAGCCATCAAGCTTCTCACTTCACCAATGAGAATATCCTTGATTTGGTCTGAGATTTCAGAAGTTTTAGCTGTTAAGAATCTACTTGCAGCATTTTGCATTAATGTTTGAGTAGTTCCAATACCAGTGGTCAATGTTACAGGAATAGTTACCTTAATCATTTGACTGGAAACACCAGTAACATTTACTTGAATTTGGATAGGTTTCAAGGACATTTTAGCCCAGTCTTGAATTACTGGCATTACGAATGTACCTCCACCATGAATGATTTTGGATGGCAGAATAACTTCCTCCGACTTTCCAGTCTTCTCGTTAACTACCTTTTTCTTACCAGCCTTACCAAACACAACCAAGATTTCATCACTAGCACACTTACGATACCGTGACAAAAGTCCAATAAAGGTTAAAACTACTAGTAATACAATAACACCTGCTACAATAAGAGTTTCTGTTGTCATCTTTTAAAAATTCTTTTTTTTAGTTAAAATAATACTTTCCATTCTCAAATTTAGAGATTACCACACGAGTACCAACCATATATCCCATTTTTTGGACTTCTGGATAGGCTACAATTTCCTCAGAACCTCCATTTACTTCAATAGTAATGAAGAAATGGTTTTCACAAGGAACTGTGATAATTCCAACCCTTCCAATCAAGGCTTCGCCCTCTTCTGGAATAACTTGATGCTGGAGTTTTAAACAGAATTTATATAAGTAGTAAAGTATAACCACAAAAAGAATACCGCATATTAATGCAATTAAATAGTCGTACCATTCTATAGAATGAGAAACGGAATGCTTAATACAAAGCCATCCACTTGCTCCCATTACAAAATGTACTAGTCCTTTAAAAGAGACAATATCACTCACATCCATGTCCAATTCTCCATCTAAATCTACATCCAAGTCAGTGTCACCACCAAACCAAGAGAGTATGAACTGAACAATAAAAATGCCATACGAAATGGCTGCTAAGAGATAATAAGTTTCGCTCATTGTAATTTACATAACCCTCCTTGAGTCGTATTATGAAGTACGTAATACATTCTCCCAGGAACGGAGACTCTATAGACATTCATGTGACTATTAGGGTCGGTGTATACCTTTTCAACCGAAAAATGATTTCGGTCTTCCCTAGAAGTAAACGAACAACAGACTGCCGTAACTATTGCTACAACAGCCATCATACAAATTAATCTAATTCTCTTCATAAGTTTTTAGTTATTGATATTTGCATAGGATAAAGGATTCGAACCCTTACCTTCGGTTTTGGAGACCGACGTGCTAACCATTAACACCAATCCTATAGATTGAGGAGGCAGTGGGACTCCAACCCACACATCGCTGTTACACGATTACTGGCAGTTTTCAAGACTGCTGCCTTAGCAATTAGGCTTATACCTCCATTATAATGAAACCTTATATTTATCCCAATCACTGGTTAATGTCAAGGCTCCTTTAACATTTATTTCACTTGAGGGAATCTCATACATGTCCCCAGTTATAACTACTACAAATACTACATCACAAGTAGAATTATCAAAATGTCTAATCTTAGAATCTCCAGATGAACCTCCGCAATTCTTCAACAAGACTTCATAATTTCCACTCTTTACCTAATGTTGAGTAGTTTTAACTGATACTCTCTTCAAACCCTCTTTATCTACTACAATGTCATATTTCTATGTATCATTCAAGGGAATTAGGACCGGAATGCAATGAGCAGTATAGTATGCTATAGCTCTTCCTAGTCCTAAATTCCCTTGATGAGATTTATACTAACTTTCCCAAGCGTTCATTTTTACAAAATTTGTATTAGATTTTCATCTTTACGATTACATTAAACCTGACTCTGCCACCCTTCCAAAAAGCTAGTCTTATGACTAGCCAAAAATCATACCAAGAAGCAATATTACACAGAATATAGCTAGAATACACCAGCCTATAGCCTGGATTGCTCCTCAGCCAAATATACAAATCATTGAAGATATAAAGAATACAGCTCCTCCTACTACACTTATCCAACCTCCAGCATCTTCGTCATTCTTAGATAGCTTTCCTCTACCAGTTAGTAGCATAAACAAGGATATTCCTAATAATATGATACCTATTACAACACCTGCTATCTCTTTGTAAAGTAATTTCCATACTACGATAGTTATTGCTGTTTGTCCCAAATTAGAGTCTGCTATTCTGATGGCGGAATCTTCAACTGCTTTAAGAGTTTCATTAACAGCCACGCCTATTTCCTTACCAAGGTTAGCATACTCAGAAACTTCCTTGATTTCACCTTTTACGGCTTTTTCTGTAGTCAGTTTCTCGATTTGGGTTTTAGTTTCTCCAGGTAACTTATCATAGTCTTCTTGTGATATAGTTATCTGAGAAAAAGCTGCTACGCTCATCCAGAGCATAGCAAGCATAATTACAAGGAACTTTTTCATTAGTCAAGCCATTCAAATTCTTTACCTTCAAAATGTCTTGCAAAACAAGCATCAAACACTAGCTTTCCAAACTGAGTTGACACATATTTGGCAATCTCTTTAGATTTGCACGCAAGCATCTCGACATAGGAAAAGGCAAAGCCGACGCCATCGCTAGAACTGAAATAGCCGAGACCCGCACCGCCGCCAATAGCAGCGCTGCCGCCCACGAGTGCGAATTTCTCGCCCTGATAGCTGAAATGTCCAATAACCTCTGCATCTTTCGGCACTGATTTCATTCTAAAGAACCGAATCCAAGGATACCAAACTGTTCCAGTGAGAAGATTGAACTTGTGTCCTTCGTTTAAGGCATCGAGAATGACGTGCAATTTGCGCAAAGCATCAACAGAGAAATTTGCAGGAACATTACCATAGACATCTCTACTCATGATTTTACAAGCATCTTCGTAAGTCTGTACCCTTGCAGTAATGTCTTCAGACACAATTTCTACTTTTCCAGTCTCTGCATTGTAAACTGGTTTGTAACCATCAGGACATTCGATTTCAATTGTCTTTTTCATTCGTTGTAATTTTTAATAAAACACCAATAGGTAATTATGTAAATTATAGATATTACACAAAACCAAAATAATTTTCTATCTTTCATAATATAATTAATAAGAGTTCCGATTCTTCACTTATTCAGACTTTCCTAAGACTCTACACTATGTCTTGTTATGAGATAACACTGTACATCTGCCAATTTGTTGATCGTTCTGGGAATTATACTATGGGTGTTATAGCGGATTCGAACCGCTGACCTCTACAGCCACAATGTAGCGTTCTGCCAACTGAACTAATAACACCATCTAATCATTTATTCAAACAACGGCAATAACTTTTTACCAAGAATCTTTACCGCTTTCTGTGCATCAGCTACAGTTCTAAAATAAACAATACCTGGATATTTTACGTTTTGATGCATGACGACGTACACTCCTTTTATATCAGTTTCCGTCTTTCCAGATAGAGAAGAACCTTTTCCAAGAAAATAGCCAGTATTACCTTCTGTTTTGATCCATCCTTTATTTAGATAGTTAGCAACTATTTGTAAACTAGCTAGAGAACTGAGTTGTTCTGTCATGCTTGGAGGACATACTAATGTATTCCAAAAACCATAATCTTCTTCAGACTCTACTATCTCTTTAAAGGAAGGAATTAGCATTTCCTCACTAAATGCAGTAAGAGCTAATTTCTTCAAGTCTTCATTACCGCTTTCATACCATTCGCGTGCCTGCTCTAAAGTTACCTCAAGATAGGCTTTTGTCTTAATTCTATTCATTTTTGTTTATTAGTTTTTAATAGACACCAATCCGGAATTAATACCCTTTCGTAAGGTCTTAACATTCCCTCAATTAGTTTATTCCCTGCTTCTTTACAAAGCGCTTTTTCATCATCGTCATTGAACCAGTCATCAGGGTCTGGGTCAGGAGCGATTCTACAATGAGGACATTCCCTACACTGCGTAATTTCTTTTTGGAATATTACACTAGTACCAGATTTCTGGCAAGTATCCTTTTCCGTACTCATACGTTGTCATTTTATTCTTATTTAAAGTTAAACTAAGCTCCATCCATCATTCCAGTAGGAATCCTGTCTGTCCATCCAAAATAACGATGAGTCAACTTTTACACCATCTTCGAACTCATATAGTCCGCTGGAATTTATAGTCACCCATTCGTCTTTACTAAAGTATCTATGCCTTACTTTCTTTCCTTCAGACATAGCTCTAATTGCTTCTTCTTTTGTCATAATCTAATTAATTAAAATGTGTGGGATTGGGAGGACTCGAACCTCCAGTCTCAAAAGAGAGCAGATTTATTAGTAGTGGGAGATGAGTGAGTCGAACACCCCGAGCCGTTAGGCAGCGCATTTACAGTGCGCCCCGCTACCATCTACGGAATAATCTCCCCCTTTATTAAATTAAAGACACCTTGAAAGGTAAATACTTTTCTCCAAGAGTAATAGAAGATGCTGCAGAAATTTCAGACCTCGGAATAGAATAAAATTCAAACTACTCAGTCATTGCGAATATCAGGTCGCATTTATTTAAATCGAAGGTCTTTACTTTTCCTGTTCCGCTTCTATTTCCGCCACTTACTTTTAAGTTTAACTAGTAGTTTCCACTATCTCTTCTACAAGTTGTAGTCTTTACCTACACCTTTAGTAAGGTATTTCCAGTATCAACTATTATGTCATAATCTTGTGAATCAGTTAAGGGAATACTAATAGTATACCCTAATTTAGAATAATAAGCAATAGCATAAGCAAGTCCTACATTCCCCTATTTAGTAAAAGTAGAAAATTCTCTTAATTCCATAAATTTAATTTTTAATTATTAGTTTAATCTGCGCGGCTACCAATTACCGGTTACAATCCCGAATCGACCTAGTAGAGAACCCTGGTTTCCTCATTTAAATATGACTAACCTATATGCAGTGGGTATACATATTTCTAAAATCCATATCCTAGGTCTCGCTAATAGGGTTTTATTCATAGATAGATTGATAATAATCTATCCAATAGTCTGCCTGCATATCTTCGAAGATTTCTTTGAGTTCTTCATCAGATAGCCCTTCATATTTGTCTTCCATTATATCTTTCTCCTATTAAATAGTCTAAAATATTCGTCAGAATATACGCTGCATAAGTCCTTATACTTTTTTGGCATAGGATAATCAAAGTCATCAAATGCAGACTCTTTAATAAATCCATCATGTAGAGCCATATTTGCTGTGGTAACAGCAATATTACAATTACGCTCCTTTCCCCAGTCAACAATGTTACTCATAACACTATTAAAGTATTCTGTATCATTATCTACTTGGAGATAGATTTCCACTCTGCAAATTGCAGGATTTTTGAATCCTTGTCTACCTTGTCTAAGAGTTATCTTAGATACGAAATTCAAGTCTAGCAAATCTGCTATTCTATCCTTAGCTACAATTCTAGAAATTCTTATCATCTTTTGGTAAGTTATTTTACATAATTGTGGGATAGGTAGGATTCGAACCTACTAAGCCTAAAGGCAACGGATTTACAGTCCGTCCCAACTCTCCATCGTTGGCGCTATCCCATAAAGCAATTAACAGATTTGTTCTAATTAACATAGCTACTACAATTCTTCCTCTTGGCACCCCAAGTCCTCTAGTAGCTAATAGCCGCACTAGTGCGTGGTAACAATTTTAAGGGAACTCACCTCTGTTAATTGGAGTAATCAGGGATTCATCTAAAAGGCACCCTACAGTCCTAATTGCTGTACTAATAGTGAATGTTGATTACTTCTTGTCTGGATAGCAGGACTCGAACCTGCGGTCTCTACATCCCAAATGTAGCATCTTACCAACTCGACTATACCCAGATGCAAACACGTGTTTCACAACAAATGTTTACTAGCGGAATAAAAGAAAAAGACTTCCCTATTAATAGGGAATTATTTCTCTATCTTAGAGAAAGTATAATTTAATCTTTCTATAGATATGATGCAATCTTTTGCAAAGTTTATACCTTTTGTCTAATTATTAGCTGGAGGTTCCTCCCTAATAGTAATAGAATTTCTATTAGCAACATCACATTCTGGAAATATATAGATGTTATGAAGGTCGCAACATATCATAATATCTATTTCATCCTCGTTGTATTTGTGAACGGTCCCTTTGTTATAATTATTACTTGTTAAACTAAAGTTCAACGAGTTATTTACAGTTTTACTCGCAGTAGTTTTCACCTAAGTTCTGTAAAACTTGTTATTATAATATATAACAAAATCAAATGGTAGATTGTCAGACATTGGTAATAAAATATCTAATCCATATTTTGATAATTCACCAATGGCTATACGCTCTCCTATTTCTCCGAGCTACTTTTTGTTTCTTAATTCGTCTACATTTATCATAGCTTAATTATTTAAAGTTGGTTCTCCCTAAGAGAGTCGAACTCTTGTCTTTCGATTAAAAGTCGAAAGCTCTACCGTTGAGCTAAGGGAGAATAATAGTCTTTCCTTCCAGATTCGAACTGGAATTATCTGTTTAGAAGACAGAGGTTCTATCCATTGAACTAAGGAAAGGATAACTAAGAGTTTGCCTACTATTATATAGTATAATCTAGATTTCTCTTAGTTAAGAATTGTTAAATCTTCTCTTCAGAGATTAGTGCGTTCCCACAAGTAATTCGGTCAGAATCTTCCTCCTTAGATGGAACAAACACTATAACATCCCAACCTTCTTTCAATAAAGGTTGTTCAAAGCGACGATAAACGTCATAATCAGAGTATCCAGTTACCTGGAAACCATTCTCTATAGCAGAAGCTGTTTCATGTATAGGAGTGATTTTAACAATAAATTTCTCCCTATCAAATAGCTTTGACAATTCCTTCGCATCGAGAATAGTTTGTGAGGTTACTGGAAAATTTAGAGTATACTTTCTGCCTACTGGCATTGGTAACTCATTAGCCAACTGAGAAATTTGTGCTAGTGACAAACTCTTAGAATCAAACAGCTCGTTTCTCTGTTCATCGTCTGTAGAATTGATTGAAAACTGTAAGCCTGCTTCTCCATTGTAGAACTCATTTTTTATGCTACACCAAACCTGTAAGAAGTTTCTAAGCTTATTATTTGCTTTCGGAAGCATCGTGGAAACTACTGGATGAACAGTTTTAGCTGTTAATCCTGCAGACTTAACCACACCTCTGAGAGCAAGTCCAAATGCTAATACATTATCATTCCATGTTGGTTCTCCCATTCTAGCAAAGTGTACATTAAACCTGTCTGTTTCTCTGACACTTTCGCCTTCTATAATAGTTCGGATTTGTCTATCCATATCTTCTATAGAAGCATTTCCATAGAATCCAAACTTGGGAACATCACAGAATTTACAATGCATAGGACAGCCTTTCTGAGTTGAAATAGTTGCTACCCATTTCTTGCTTAGGTCTACTGCTGTATTCTCTACTCCATTGATTTCCTTAGTTAGACCTAAGAAATCAGCCTTGATGTTGTTCTCCTTACCATAGTCTCCTACAGTTAAGAACTCTAGTCTATGTTCTGTATCAACATAGATTTTTCCTGTATGGGTTAATACTGTTTTCATTCGTCTTCAATCATTTTCCACATGATGATTAATATTATAAATACAACGATGTATGTCATACAATCCTCCAATCTGGTCTATTTCTAGTTATACGAAATTTGTTAGCCTCAGACCAGCTTGAGAAGGCCCTAACGACCTTCCCATAACTGTCTAACAGATAATATTTCATAGCGAACTAGTTCTCCATTTATTTGTACTGTAATCAATACTATCTCTCCTACGATAATCATAGTTTCTACCACAATTATCTCACCGTTTATTTCGGTAATTCTTCTTATCATTGCCATAAGTCAAATACTTTTTTGGTTAGCGGATAGTTTCCTCTCCATTTTGTTGCATACTTAAAAATCACAGACTGTCCTGTCTTACGCCAGATAGACCGAAATAGCGGATATAATACCGCCATGACGATGATTACCAATACCAGAACTATTAAGGTCATAGCCTTAAGTATATGTTCTAGCAACCAAACAGGCAATGTTATTGCCCATCTTACTATTGTTAACAAATCTTCCATCATTTCACAGATATTAAAGTGTTATGTATTCTCAATTCTTCTTCGGAAACAGGAATTAACTTTCCAAATACCCGAATATACTTTTGTTCTTTAATTACTAATGTAGATGAAATCTCTGTAATCACTTCTATGTTCTCCTCGTGAAATCTTTGGAGGTACATTGCGTGAATCTTTCTTGACAACTCATAGTTGTCTGATGAAGCAATTCTGCTCATCTTAAATCTCTTTCTCATGGTTTCTTTTTTAATTCGTTAAATCTTTTTCTTGCTAATGTTCCATTCTCAAATGTTTCAGTAACTGTTCTTACTCCTTCTATGTGAATGGCATATTCGAAGGCATGGGTTCCGACTAAAGTTATTACTCGTCCCCAAGTATCTATAAATCTTGCGCGAACAGTTGAATCGCAATTTAATCTGTTGTACTTTCTCATTTCTTTTTCTTTTTAATCCTGACTACCCAAAGATGGGTAGTTTCGTCTTAATTTTCAAAGACTCATCAGAGGATTTTAATTAGTCCGGTAATCATGTTATCTCCAGAATCTCTGTATTTGTACATGTCTAAGAATCTGTCTCTAGTTGGATCATACATACGTTTAACATACTGACGATATCCAATCTCCTTACATCTTGTATCATTTATAAACACGTAATTTCTTGGAATATCAAGTTCTGGGAAATTCTTTGCCAACCACTCAATTGTTCTCTCGTCTCCCGCAGTTCTACAACTAAAAGTAAATGTGATATATTTATTTCTAATTGGAGAAAGCTGCATCTTCGTATAAATATATAGTAAATCTGCTCCATTATTTATAATAGACTTGCAGAAATCACAATCAACGAAGTTGAGCGGACTTCTCTCCGCTGGAGAATTAGTAAGTAAATCAAACTCTCCAATAAGAGAATTTCTTCTTACTAATGCATCTGCTGGATTGAAGTCAACTAGGACACAATTTTTATGTTCGGGTACAACTTCTAGGTATTTCTCAGGATGTAATCCTCCCAAACCTAGCATAGTTTTAACTTTAGTTATTTTCTTGAATAATTGTTTTTGAGTAAATCTCTTAATTTTTGCATCTAAATACTGTTCCATAATCTTTTTCTTTTATTAATCGCATTTTACACCTAAAACTTACTATCTCTCTGGTCTAAGACTTTCGAGGCTCTGTCCTGCCCATATAGGCTTTTCAGAGTATTTATTCATAAGAAACTGGTGCCCTCAATGTCTTGGGAAGTTATTGAGTTTTTTATTTTAGTCATCGGAGATGACTTAGAACAAAGGATATGAAGAGTTCAAATCCTACACCTTTCCGTTCAGCTTTTAGTTTTTCTGGAATCCAATAGAGAGCCTTTACAAGCTGGTAAGCTGTATCTCTGTTCAGACTCAAATCTCCATTTTGGAAATTAGTGATTGTTTGTTCCATCAAATTATAACTACGAATATGGAAACGATGGATACTTCCATTATCCTTTTTGAATTCTACGGCATCCTCATTTACACTAATAATGTCCTTTCTATGGTGTTCTAGCATTTGGACACATGCGTCCATTCTCATTTTCAATGCTTCAATGCATACAGGAGCCCAGGCATTCATAATGTCTTGGATTGTAACGGTTGGGACATCTAGGAAATCTTCTAAATCAAAATCTTTATAAGGAATAAAGACTGAGGTTATAATCTCTAAATGATTTGGATAAGTTTTAATCTTTTTCATTTTTACTTTATTTTAATTATATTGCATGTCCTATTTCTGAGCCTATTCTCAAACAAAGTAGTATTGTAGCTAAAAGTCCGAAAAACAGGCATACTCCTACACTCTTACATTTATAGCCTATGATAGCTATTATGTATAAAATGATTATGATTATCATATTTATATAGTTTTAAATTAATATTCTAGTTAAAGCTACTATTCTCACGAACTGTAGCTGAAAAGTAATAATCACAAATAATATAACTATGAAGATAATATAAAGATCCCTACTCTGGACTTGAACCAGAATCTTCTCCTTTAAAGGGAGACGCAATCCATTATACTAGTAGGGAAATCCTATCTATATCTAGAATAAGATAGGAGATTATTTCTCAGTTTTCCATGCTGAGGACGTTATCAACGTTCGCAAAGCGGGAACACCAACTTCGTTGGTATTCCATCACTAAATTTATAGATAGCTAGTCTATAAACTTGCGAATAGGTTCGAGATGGAAAATGAACCCTTATGAGGTTCTCTCTTACTATCTAGAGATTTTAATCAGGCTTCTTAGACCTGGCAACTTCTAACATAATTGTATAACATATTTTATATGTGATATGTACGGTCACTGACATATCAGCAGTACTCATAATATTGCTATAAGTGACCAATCCTTATAGCTCAACCTAAATCCTATAGTGCTCAAGTTTGCGAATATGCACATAGAATTTGTAGCAGTTATTTTTGGTGTTAGGCTCTTCTGCGTAGCCTCGCTTTTTGTTGCCTTTTTATAGGCTAAATACTAAATAATGTCCATAGAGAGTGTGAGCTATATAACTCCTACTCTGGCGGATTTTTTGAAAATCGGAAAAAGTCCGGAAATTGAGGGTCTTTTTAGTGGACAATTTCTCTCCTTCCTCTACCGAATTTTCGCGTTGAACATTGAAAATACTAATAACAGTTACAGTGTAAACTTCTATCCAGGAATATATCTCAATACTAAGTGATTTCTGATAAGAAAATATCCACTTTTTAAGTGATAATTCTCACCGTTTTTCACTTTGTATCGAGTATAAGGACCGGTGACTAACCAATCCTTATACATTTTGCCTTTAAGAGTTACAAAACTTCGTTTAAGCGAAGTTAAGCGTCCACACGTTGACGTTTCTTGTTTCGCCATTGAACTCGGCTACCACAACGGTTTTCTTTTCAAACTTAATCTTCTTACCGGCAAGCTCTTCCTTGAAAGCTTCATCCATTGTAGCGTGCTTCTGAACAGCATCAACAACAGTACCAGTTGGACGTACAAAATCACTACCGTCAGCAGGACGAGCGCCACGAGTCAAGCAGCCAATCCAGAAGTCCTTACCTTCTTCAGTAATAACTTTGGCAGCTTTGTTGGTTGTTCCGCTAATAGGCATTAAGAAGATTTTAAAGTCTTTAGGAATCGTCACCGTTTCTCCTTCATTGATATTGTTCAATTCAAGAGAGCGAACAGCCCCTACACCTGCATCTTTGAAAGAGTTGAATACTTCACCTTGAGCAGCAGCTCTTTCTTCACTAATCTGTCTAGCATTCTTTTCAGTTGCCATAATCTAATAATTTTTTTTTGTTAGTAATTATACATTTATTGTTCACTCGGGTAATGTTGGGGCCTGTATACAGGCTATTTATACCTTTATATTAATTATGAATAGAGGGAGATTATTCTCCCTCTTTAATTAAATATGGTTTGATAACGGCATATTCTTTATAGCTGATTTGCTCAATAGTTTTAGGTGTGCCATCACCCCAAACGATGATTTTTACATCGCAAAGCCTTGCTTTGAGTAACTTTGCTTTGTAAACTCCTTTGATTATTTTTTCTAACATAGTTTTATGCACTTAATTCGTGTCGTGCGCAACTTTATATTATTGTAAGTTAGTTAAGCATGAATAAACAGCGTTTTTGTATTCTTTCAGAAAGTTATCAATTCCCATATAATAAGGAACATTGAATTTCTTTGCGTCTTCTACAAAGTCTTCCCAAACTAAATATTCCGCTATTAATGATTTGCGGTTATCTGGGCAAAACACGTATCTATTAAATTGCTCATGCAACATTGACCAACCACGAGATTGAATCCCATAAAGTTCAAATAATAGGTTATATCTTTCTTCAACGTATTCTTTTGTCATAATGTTTAAATTTATAGGGTAGGTCTGTCACCCCTACCCAATGTTAAACTATTTTACAAAGTCGATGGTTGCCACCTTTGTGGTAAAGTTTTCACCTTCAACTTTGGTAAATTCTTTTACTATCATAGGTTTCCCAGTGATGCCCTTAAATGCCTCATCGTAAGAGGCATTAGGATTTTTGTAAAACTTTTCGATTACTGTACCTTTAGGTCTTACAAAATCTCCCCCGTCTTTGGGCTTTGCTCCACGTGTGAGCCATGAAACGTAAAAGAATTTTCCTTCTTCGGTAACAACAAACTGATATTTGTTACCGTTAAATTCACGTTCATAGATTTTGTAGTCATTGGGAATTGTAAACTCTTCCCCTACTTCCACGTTTGCAAGTTCCGTAGGTGGTAAATTAGTTTTTCCTGCTGCTGCAAAATCCTTGATTTGTGTACCCTGTGCCGCTGCGAGTGCTTCACCCTTTTCTCGGCTGTTTCTTTCTGTTGCCATTGTTATAAAATTTATAATTATTACTCTTATATGGTTAGGGATTATATATATGGATATTTATTTTCCACTACGAACCCCAGGGGGGTCTAACGTAGTGGTGGACCGCCACTACACTCACTCTATGAATTTTTGGAATCTAGGTAATTGCCCTCCAAATATAAAAGTCGGAATTTATAATAACCCCAGGG
Source organism: Bacteroides sp. (assembly GCA_019414725.1). Lineage (GTDB taxonomy): Bacteria > Bacteroidota > Bacteroidia > Bacteroidales > Bacteroidaceae > Phocaeicola. The sequence continues at coordinate 170,681 of DXLM01000001.1, read as the reverse complement.
GGCTATTTATATAAAGTACCTGTACCGGCTTTCCCCTTAATATATAAAATATGTATAATATTTGAATTAGAATTTTTTAACTTTGCGTTTAACTTTTCGGAGGTTATTGTTGTATATAACTAAAAAGAAAACAATTATGATTACAGACTTAGAAACATTGTTAAATTAGGACTAGTTTAAATAGCTAGTTGAGGCAATTAATACGAATCAAGAATATTATATGTCTGGTAATGGGCTAACTATTAAGTCCGAATCTACCGACGATTCTTTGTTCTTATTAATATCTTATGAAAGATAGAAGGAAGAAAGCTGTCTAGCTAATGAAGAGGTAGACCAATTCCAGAAATATTTAGAATCTCTAGATGATGATTTATTTATAGATGTATGCGAATATCTAGGAGAGCTTGAAGTTCATAAAATACAAGAATGCTTAGAAAGCGGCAAGTTAGAAACAGTAAGAGCTGGTATTGCTAAATTCAAAATGGCATTGTCAGATATAGCTAAAAAGAGAATTGAACAACTGAAAGCTTATGTATGAATAGGTTGCTCAAATGAGAATACTATTAGCTAATATCAACGCTACTATGCAGGCTTTATTTCACGAAAATGAACAATTAAGAAAAGAACTAGAGAAATTGGCAGCAGAAAATAAATCTCTAAAAGAGAAATAAGTTACTGCCCTATGGTGTAATGGTCAGCACAGATGACTCTAAATCATTTAGTCTGGGTTCGAATCCTAGTAGGGCAACGCCAAAATTAATAGTTATGATAAAATTAAATGAGAATTATGTAGTAACTCCAACAGGAGCTAAAACTCTTATTATAGAAGAGGGAGACGATTGGAATAAAGTTTGTGAGAAGGTAGTTGGAAGTAAGTTTGATTATATCTTTGTACCTCAAGAATTTGAGAATCAAGCCTGCTATTTTCTTCCGCAAATAACAGTTCAAGGAAAACAGATAGGCAAGATATGTACTTATAAGGTATTGAAATGAAACAGTGTGCAGTTGTATTAAATGGAAATGATGTTGTCAAAGTCTCTAATTTAAAGAGAAAATACGACAAGATAATGAATAACCCTAATATGAAAATATTAGAGGAATGTGATATGGAAATGTTAGATGAAAAGTACAACTATTGGAATAGAACATTAAATAGAAATACAGAAGAGGAGAAAAAAGAAGAGGCTAAGATGCACCACTTTAAAAATCCGAAAACTGGATGCTCTATAACAAGTATCTATCCAGATTTGGAAGAATGTAAATCATATATAAAAGACTGGATGGATTATGTTAAACTTGATTGAAAAATATAACGAACTTACTAAATCGGAATTAGAGGAACTAGCAGAAATAACACTATTAGCTATAGAATCTTTAATTAATACTATTGTAGAAGAAGGAAAACAAAACGAACAATGGTTCTTAGATTATCTAGACAACTTAAATAAGCTAAGTGTATCGTACTAATATGTCAGTAGATACTACGTAATTATTAACAACACTTTTAAAGGATATGATAAATTATAAGAAAACAATAACTAATATTCATGAGCTGCTTCCAGAGCTAGACTTGGATACATTATTTAAAATAATGGAGGCTATAGTAGAGGAAACTACTCCAATTATAAATTGGCCCAATAGCATCAGAACTCCACTTTCAGATAAACCTTGGTGGGAAGAGCCAAACAGAATCACTTGTACGTATAATAGTAAATAAAAATAGGCGAGCCTAGACTTAATTGTCTAAGTTCGCCTATTTTGTTATGCATTAACTTTTAGATATTTTATCCATGAAAACATCTTTCTCTATCCTTCTAGATACTGTAAATTGTCTTCATTCATATAAGCTTCTTCTTCAAAGCTTACATCTCTGTAGCAATCATTTTGAGAATCTTTAAGTCTTAATAGTCGTATAATTAAATACTCTAATCCATACCAGATATAGAAAGATGGAATAGCTAACCATACCCATTCTAATCCAAATAATATAGATATAAGTATTGCAAACGCTATTGCACATTCTAAAATCTATACTGAATGGATATTCTCGTGATTCTTATCCTCATCAGTCAAATCCGACTTAGTAAATATTAATCCAAACAGATTAATTACTTTATAACCTCCAAACGGTATAATATTATTTTTAATTATCATATTATATAATACCAATCATTACGTTCCATAACTCCTTTCTCCTTGAGCTATTTGTTATCTAAATGATAGTCTCCATTTCTAAAATTTAATTCATTCTTAGTATAGTCCCAATAAAAATACCCTTTCCAGCCAGGGAGTAATAAAGTACGACCAGTAGCCGCATAAAGAGTTGCTCTATTATAGTCCATATTACTTATTAAATATAAATAGTAAATAAAGATATATCTTAAGTATAAATTCTTTAATTAATTTAACTACAGCGTTCATTGCTTTCTTGTTTTAATTAATCCATAATTTCCTTTCTTTAATCTAGTAGTAGGAATCCATCCATTATCTAGAATAGATCTATGTCCACTTGGTTTATGTATCTTAGCTCCATCTTCGTGTTTCCATTTAGCCGCGTTTCTAGCAAAGTTAGCACGCTTCTTCTGAAGAGGAGTAGCATTAGGATTGTTTAGTACAGATTTAGCATGTTCCTGTACAGACTATCCTGCAGCCTTAGCAGAGGCAGTAAATTTACCTTTGTTTTTCTCTTTAATATGAATGCCTGACCCGTTTTTAAAAATTGGACATCCAAATGTTACCATTTTTGTCATATTAGACATTTTTAATATAATGTATTATTTATTGATTTGTATCTTACAAAGAATATTAATATACTTGAAAAGTATCAAATAAATATAGATAAATGTGATAAATGATTAAATGAATTATGACTAATGGACAAAAGTAAAATTACAAAACAAAATGGGAACATAGCTTTCGAAGAGGAAGCTCATATTTATTATGATGTTACAAAGCCAGAACAGAAATTTATATCTGTAACGACTTTAATTCATTCTTTCACCCAACCCTTTGATAAAGAGTTCTGGTCAGCTTATAAAGCACTAGAGAAACTTCTACCTAAAGAAGATTGGGCTATCGAGAAAAAATCTCTGCTGAATACTAAGAAATTTGACAAAGTTCTACTTGAACTTCATAACATTACAGAAGACGAGTTTAATAAAGAACAACAAGCTATCTTAGATGCATGGGATATGGAGAACAGAAACTCTTGCGAGAGAGGAACTAGAATCCATGCAGATTTGGAAAACTCTTTTTACAAAAAGAAGAAGGATATAGACCTAAGTAAATATCAAATAGGTGGCAAGTTTGAGTGTATAAAAGACTATAACAATCTAGATTTGGAGAATGGGGTATATCCTGAGTATCTAATCTCTAGAGTATCTGAGGACGGAAAACTAAGAATAGCTGGACAAATTGACTTATTAGTTAAAAGAGGTAATAAGATAATTATTGGCGACTGGAAGACTAATAAAAAAATAGAAACAAAGAGTTTCTTTAATTCTAAAACTAAGACATCAGTTAAGATGAAGTATCCTCTAAATAATTTAGATGATGTTAATTATTGGCATTATACCCTTCAGCTAAGTACTTACGCCTGGATGATTCAGAAGAAAAACCCAGAATTTGAAATTGAAGACTTAGTTTTAGTACACTTCGACCACAGTGACAACATGACAGTATATCACTTACCATATTTAAAAGATGAAGTAATAAGAATGCTTTCTTTTTACAAGAAAGAATCTATATTGGCAGAAAATAAAAAGAAACGTCAACGTATTGAATATTAATTATGACACTAGAGGAAATAGAAGAAAGATGGAAAATATGTAGACGCTGTCCAATATGTAATCAAGAAGATGCAATATGTAATGGACAGTTGTATTTAAATCCAGAAAACAATGACATAAGTATTGGTCCAAAAGAAGGATATATAAAAGGATGCGGATGTCTACTGGAATTAAAGATACCTAATGAGAAGAAGCATTGTCCTGCGAAGAAATGGTAAATAATTTATTACTATATGGGACTCCAGTAATGGCTAACCCTACTAAGGCTTATATACTTATGACTCAAGAACCTACTGAAAAGATGTCAAAGAAATGGATTAAAGCAATATTTACTAAACCTTTAGTAATATTGAAGAGTATATATTTCCATATATTTGGAATTAATCAAGATTTAGCAACCACAAGATTAAATATTTGTAATACTTGTCCTCATAAATTATAGACTTCATTTGGAGAAGTATGTGAGGAGTGTGGTTGTATACTAGAGAACAAAACTAGAATAGAAGATGAACATTGTGATTTATGTAAATGGTAAAATGAATTATGGAAACTTTAAGAACAGAATTGAACAGTAATGAGAAACTAGCACTAGCTATAACTGGTATGGAAGGTACAGGACAGCACCTTATAGTAAATGGAGAAGCTGCAGATAAAACTTTATTAAGAGAAAAACAGGAAAGATTCAATACAGCAGTAGATGAATTAGAAGATAAATTCTCTAAACATAATGCAGCTTTAGAATCTTACGCCAAATCATTATCTGAGGATATGAATGGTGTAGAAATTATGCCTATGTATGGGTATGCATTAATTAAACCTTTCGAACAAAATCCGTTTCAAAAAATTAAAACTACTAAGAGTGGATTAATTACAGACTTAGGTGGATTTGCTCCAACATATAAATCTAATGAAACAGGAGAAATAGAAGAAGAACAACAATTTATTAAAGTGGGTACTGTTATTGAGGTTGGGCACAAGTGTGAGTTCCTAAAACCTGGAGATATAGTATTCTATACAATAGCTAGCGAGTGCATGGTTCCGTTCTACAAGTTTGGATTTGTTGTAGTTAATGAGAACAGAATTATGGCTGTAGTTAACGAAAAGCTAACTGAAAGAAGAAACGAATTGAAGTATGGAAACAATTGATGAAAAAGTTTATTTTAAGCCTGGGGATTGTGTTACTTTACGGTAGTGTAAAGTAATGCATTCTCCAGTTATGCTTGTTCTAAGAAGAGAAGCAGCTTTATTTAAAGATAACCAAGGATTACGAGGATTAAGATGTAGATGGTTTACTGATTCCGGACTTATGTAGGAAGCAGTGTTTAATACTAAGGACCTTCAGCTTGTTGAACTAAAATGAAAGCAGGAGTATACAAAATAAGTAATTCTAGTAATGGTAAATGTTATGTTGGAAGTTCTATTGATATAGACAGACGTCGATTAGAACACTTTTCTGCATTACTTCATAACAGACACATAAACCAACATTTGCAAAATGCATATAATAAATATGGGAGGGAATGTTTTGAGTTTGAGATTATAGAAACAGTAGAAATTACAGATAATATAAAACAAGATTTACTAGATAGAGAACAGTTTTGGATTGATAATATTAAGCCAGAGTATAATATTTTGTTAGTAGCAGGTAGTACTTTGGGATATCATCATACAGAGGAAACTAAACGTAAGATTAGTGAAACTACTACAGGAGTTAAGAAGTCTGCAGAACATTCCAAACATATTAGTGAGGGCCAAAAGGGAAAGACACTAACAAAAGAACATAAGGAGAAACTCTCTTAGGCAGCTAAAAAGAGAAAAAGTATGTCTCATCATTCTATTATTAGTATAGATGGAGTTGTCTATAATTCATTGAAAGAAGCCTCTGAAAAGACTGGGATTAAGTATAATACTATTTAGAAAAGACTTAAGAATCCAAACTTTGCTAATTATTTCTATGTAAAGTATCCAAATAAGATAAACAATCAAAACAATTTAATTAAAGTAGAAGAGTAATGGCTAACTAGGAAGAATTACAAAAAGCATTTATGGCATATCTAATACAAGATGCCGCTGCGTAGGGAATACAAGTACAATCTGAATAGGATTTACAAGCTTATGCTGAACAATTAGGAGAAGACGGCATTAAAGCTAAGTATCAGGAATTTATGCAGAAAATGCAAGGAGGAGTAATGGCTAGGCTTGGAGCTAAGCTTGAGTATTATAAGAAGCTAAAAGGGGTATGTCCAGAAGGAGAAGAGCTTGTATATTTTAAGCAAGGCGGTAGAATCTGTAAAGCTTGCCAGAAAGCACAAAAAGGAACTAAAGTTACTAAGAAAGCTAATGAAGTTGATAAATTTAAGGCTGGAAGAGCTTAGTATAAGAAAGATATGAAATCTGCTAGAGACGAAGCCTCAAGAGATTCTATATCAATCAATAAATACAATGATTAGGAAACTATGGCCAATAAGGGACATAAGGGTAATTTCCAGGGAGGAAAATGGGTTCCTGACAGAAAACAATATGCTAAGAAAGACGCTTGTGGTTCCAAAATGAAAGTCAATAAGTGCGGTTCCAAAATGAAAAAGAAATAATAAGATTATCTAATGTGTATGATAATGATTAATGATTATGAATGTATTTAACTATAACACTTTAACTAAATAGCTAGAAATAAATGAACCAGAGATATTGCTAGTTAAGGAATTTAAGGCTTTAATCTAGAGGGATAAATCTGCAGAAAAGGATAGAGCTACTAGAGAACTATCTTACATTTATTTAGCTATAGACTGGAAAAGTCCGTACAGTTAGTATTCGGAACATGAACGACATGACGAAGCTATTAGTGATTCTGGATTGACAGAGTCAGAATTTAATGACCCTATATTTAGAGAAGCTTGTAGGAAATACAGAGCGTTACAAGATTCAAACAAGTCAATAAAATTACTAGAAGCAGCTAAAAGAGCTGCAGACTAGTTTATTGATTATTTCGAAACTATTGTAGATTTAAATGAGCGTGATAATAACGGCAAACCAGTATTCCAGGCTGAAAAAGTAATGAAGGAAATGGCTACCCTTCACAAAGTTCATGAAGAACTCATAACACTAGAAGACTAGGTTAAGAAAGAACTTACTGAACAATCTACTGTTAGAGCTGGAGCTGTGGATGGTTTTGACCCAGGAGACTTTTAATTATGCCAAGAAAAAAGATATTACCTGAAGAAATATAGAATATTGTAGATTAGGTAAGAGAAAAAGAATAGAAAGAGGATGCTAAAGAAGCTAGAGAATTAGTATAGAAAATAAGAGAGGAAAGGGTCAGAAATTCTGACTATTGGGATGTTAAAATAGGAGATAAAATAGAAGTATTTGACCCTACCTTATCTTATGAAATAACTGGATACAGACCTATTGACGAAACTCATGGATTGGACTTTAATCCAGATTGGTTTACCGAGACTAGGGAAGTATATAAACGAACTGGTCAATACTGTCCCTACCTTAGAGATAGTAAGCGGTACAACGAATTTTGGAAAGAGCAATATAGAAGATGTAAGTATGGAATGACAGTTAATGGATACACCATTACTGGAGATAATTACTTCTTCTTAAATTTCTATTAGTTACCTACTATTGACTAGCAGAAAGCCTCTGGTGAGGGTACTGATAATGACTTCCCAATATTCTTTGCATCACATTATATGTTCTTTCATTATCTATAGATGGCTAGAGTGCTACACAAGCACGCAGCTTTAATGAAAGCTCGTTCTATTGGATTCTCTGAAATAAACGCCTCTCTTTCTGCTCGTATGTACTCTGTTATTAGAAGAAGTAGGGTTATGATTACTTGCTTTAATGATACCTTCCTTAAGGGTACCTTTAGTAAGTTTGATAATGCTCTTACATTCTTAAATACCTGTACTGGAGGAGGATTTTTTAAATTGCGACTTATTGACCAGGATTTGAGAAAGAAATCAGGTAAACAAATCAAAATAAATGGTTAGTTTGAAGACGTAGGATTTAAATCTGAGGTTGTAGCAATTAACGGAGCTAAACCATCTAATATTCGTGGAGACCGTGTAGATTTATTAATATATGATGAAGCTGGTTCCTGGCCTGGACTTGATACCGCTGTGGTACAAGGTCAAGAACTTTGTGAAGTTCAAGGTATGCCTCGTGGAACAATGTTGTTTGGAGGTACTGGCGGTGATATGGGTGCTCCTCTAGAGGGCTTAAAAAAGATTTACTATAATCCAAGAGCATATAAGATTCTTCCATTTAGACATAATTGGACTTAGGATGGGACTACTATAGAGAGTGGATTCTTTATTCCATACTTTATACAATCTTTGAATCCAGAATTTATGGACCACAGAGGAGTGTGTAATACTGTAGAATATAAGAAATTCTTATAGGAGGAGCGAGATAATCTGTTAGCTGTACCAGAAGACTACCTAAAGAAATGTGCTGAACGTTGTTGGAATGCAGAAGAAGCATTTAATCTAGAAGGTGTTAATAAGTTTAATAAAATTTTAGTTGCCGAATAGATAGCTAATATAAGACTTAAACAAATTGGTCCAAGACCCGAATGTGGTTATATTGATTATTTTTACAAAAATAATAAACATACTTAGGATAACATTGATGGTTTTAAATGGATTCCTAATAGCAATGGTAAAGTAAAAATTCTAGAGCATCCAATATGGTCTGACTTATATAAAGAACAAATGGAAAAGCTTAGATAGGAGGCAGAAGATAACGGCTAGGATTTTGAAGTTCCAGTTTATAAAGAGATGCGAGACTTATACGTAGCAGGTATAGACGGTATTGATATTGGAGCGAATTAGACTTCTAAGGAAACCAGAGACCCGTCTGATTTCTGCATAACGATTAAGAAACGTGCGTTTGGTATGAATGACCCTCAGTATGTTGCTATGTACAAGGATAGACCTGGAGACATCAGAGAAGCCTATAAAATAGCTATGTGTTTAGCTCGCTATTATAATTGTAAAATAAATATAGAAGCTACTCGTATGGGTATGGTTACTTGGGCTAGAGAAAAAGGATGCCTTAACTATTTTATGAAGCGCCCAAGAGCTACTCTAACTGACGTTAGAAATGGAACTACTAAATAGTATGGAACTCCTGCTACAAAAACTATAATCGAATAGCATACTGATTTAACAGCCGCCTTTATAGAAGACTATTGCCATACTATATGGTTCGAAGAAATGCTAGAATAGTTCACTGCATATAATGATGAAAATAAGGGTAAGTATGATATTGTAGCCGCTGTAGGTATGACTGAGTTAGCAGACCAAGAGCTATCAGGAAGACAGCCCGTACTTGTGGAGAAAGAAGTTGAATAGTTCCAAGATTTTGGTTACTATTACGACGAGAGAGGAATTAAAAGATTTGGAGTTATTCCAACTAAGAAAACTCCTGAACTTAATATGCAAAGAAACGAATATGATGACCCATACAGAGTTGAAACAAGTGATCCTAGAATATATGAGGGACTTGTACAAAATGGAGTATATAGGCGGACTAGATATTGAGAGTTTAGACCCAGTTGGGTATAAAGTCTCTTTTAACTTTGATAGGTCAGAAATGCCATTAGTAATAATAGCAGATTTACCAGACGAAGAATTTCTGCCATTTATTAAGGAAGAATTAAGAAGTAGGAAGTTGCAAAGAGTTAAGTATTATAACGCTACTAAACTTCCTCCAGAACAACATAATTTATGTTATGAAAGAGAAGGAATTGATAGACAAGACAAACGAGGCTATTGCGGAACTTGTATATGATAAGTATGAGTTACAGAAAGCTTATAATTATTATAATGGTAAAAGAGATCCTGAATAGTTCCGTTATCTGGAAGAAAACTTCGGAATAGGTAGCCCCACTTCGGTAGAGTTTACGCCTTTATTAAAGAAACACGTAGATGCTCTAGTTGGAGAATATTTAGGAACTCCTATACTTCCGAAAATTTCTTGCAAAGATTCAGATACTATCAGTAATATAACAAGAGAAAAATAGCTAGAAATAACCAAGGGAATAGTAAAGTTTTTGAAAGACCATTTAAGTAATTCAATTCTTAAGTTTATTGATGGCAAGGATATTACTGATAAAGCTGTAAAGACTTAGTTAGATAAAATTATATAGGATATTGACCAATCCTTTATTTCTCAATATGAAATTGCAGCTTAGAATATAGTACATTATATTATGCAATCCAGAGAAACCGATTTAATTACTAAGTTACGTTAGTTACTAACAGACTTATTAATTACTGGTTATACATTCTTTAGAGTGAAATCATCGGCTTCTGGAACTAATATTGAAATAGAGGTATTAAACCCACTTAATACATTTGTTGATAGAAATCCAGAATCTCCATATGTAAGGAACTCATATAGAGTTGTAGTAAGAAAGTGGATGAGTAAGAGTTAGATTTTAGCTAAATATGGCAAAGAAATATCTAGAGAAGATTTAAGAAGACTAAAAGATGAATGGCGAGCTGATGATTCAGCTGCTGTTTATAGAAGAGTATATGGAGATACTTGTACAGTAGTAAATGAAGATTAGAATCATGAAACCATTCCCGGCTATCCAGACAATGAATATAGTGCTCATAGGTTCTAGTTAATCCCAGTCTATGATGTTGAATGGATTGAAACAGATGATGATTTTGTGATGTAGAGATACAATACTATCAGAATAGGAGAAGAGATATATATTCTTAGAGGATTAGACAAGACTGTTATGAGGTCTAAAGATAATCCCAACTTCTGTTCTTTATCGGTAAATGGAGTATATTTCTTAAATCGCTCTTAGTAGCCTTATTCTCTTATATTAAAATGTGCACATCTGTAGGATAGATACGACTTATTAAACTATTATAGAGATAATCTAATAGCTAATAGTGGTACTGCTGGAGTTATTATGGATATGTCTCTGTTGCCTACCAACTTAGGAGTTAAATGGCCAGAACGAGTGCAAAAATGGTTAGCCTATAAAAAAGGTGGTATCATGTGGATAGACTCAAGCCAAGAAGGTAGGAATGACGGACAGCAAGCTCCAAACTAGATATATAACGGATTTGATGATACCTTAAAAGCATAGGCTGTATAGGCTATTGAATTAGCTATTCAATCAGTAGAACAAACTACATCATCAATAACTGGAGTATTTAGGGAACGACTTAACGGTATAGAAACTAGAGATGCAGTTACTAATATTAAGTAGGGAGTAGCTAACTCGTATATAGTAACTAAGCACTATTTTTAGCAGATGGATTTAATAACCTGCGAGATACTACTAGATAGTCTTAATTAGGCTAAAGTTACTTATAAGAAAGGATTAACTGGAACTATTATACTTGGGGATAAATATCAACAGATATTCACCGCACTTCCTGAGTATTTTACTGTTACTGACTACGATATTCATATTACTGCTAGTTCAGAAGTGATGGAAGATCTATAGACTATAAAAGCAATCATTCCAGAGTTCGTAAAAAGTCAACAGATGGATCCAGATATTATTTTTGAGGCTCTTACATCTAAGAGTCTGACAGACCTTAAATATAAGGTTAAGAAAGCTGTTCAAGTTCGCAAAGAGGAAAATAATCAGCTTCAGCAACTACAAGAAAAATTAGAAGAAACTTCTCAATAGGCTCAGTAGTTATAGCAAGAATTATAGAAAGCTCAGCAAAAGATTGAAAGCTTAGATGAATAGAGACTAGGATTAGAATAGTAGAAGATGCAGTTAGAATATAAAGTTAACTGGCTTAAAGCTCAGTCTGATTCTACTTATAAAGATAGACAAATGGATATTGAAGAAAAAAGAACTGAAATAGAGTTGGCTTAGCTTCATGATGGAAATCCATATAATGACAAAATAAGACAAATACATTAATATGGCAACTGGAACAATTGTATACAACAAAGATTAGCAGTAGATTTATCCTATCTCTGATGGGACAGTAATTATAAGTAATGCTTCCGGTTCTAAATCAAATGTAGAAGACGACTTAAAAAAATTATTTAAGTAGGTATCAGATTTATCTGGTTCAAGTGAAGCAGTTAATAGTATTATTATTAAAATACATTATCTCCCTGCTAATACTGCCGATGAATCTGAAATAAAACTATCAAGTAAGTAGTGGTCTGATACTTTTGAGCTTCCAACAGAAGAGAATCCATATATATGGAAAAGAACTAAATTTACTTTTTAGGGAGCTGATGAATCATAGGGAACTACTATCTATGAAATAGTAGCGAGTGATATCTCTACTATTATATAGACTATATATACTAGAACCGAGGGAATAACACCAGTTATAGAATATAAATAGAAAACAGATGAGGACGGAAATCCGCTGTATATAGATGCTGAAGGGAAAGAAACTACAGAAGTTACTTCTCTAAAGGCATATGACTATAACTACTATTGGAATGGTCAGCCTTCTTCTGGACTAGATAAACTACCTCCTACCCCAGATGGATATTCTTATATCTGGACAGATTATCCTCAAGATATTAGTTTATCATTTACTTCCGTCTTCATGTCTAGACGAATAAGACAAGCAGGTAAATGGAAACCTTTTTCTACCCCTGCTCAATATGGCTAGTGGCCTATTGAGTCTTAATTATTATAATATGGAATTTAGTATTGATATACATACCCAAATTAATGGGGAAATACTGATAGAAGATTTCTCAAAAGAATATGGCTAGTATATTGATGAAGATGTAGAGGTAGTAACTTCTTACGACTCCTATAAGTATAGTGAGAGTGCTACCTTGAATACTATCATCAAAGTTAGTATAAGTGATGCTACTCTGATAGATGTCCTACTTAATGACCATACAGAAGACTTGGACTCGTGTATGTTTAAGGTCAAGGATGATGGTTATTACGTAGTAGACCATATCATTATTCCTAATATGAAATGGTATGAAAATTCATCGGACGAATACAAGGAATACTATGAGACTATCTATGTTACTGATGGAGAAAAATTATATAAAGAAGTAGAAGGTAAGCTAGAAGAGTGTACAGTTAAAGAAGTTCTTGAACGAAACATAGAAGGAACTACTATAAAAAAATGTAAGGTAGATGTTTTCTTTACAGGAAACTTGTAGTAGTGTTACATTAATTATTGTAAGAAACTCTTTGATGCTTTACTAAATAAGTGTCTAACTAGAGATTAGGAAGCAGATATATTTGCTCGAGATTTCATATGGATGACTCTTAACATTATAGATTATTTAATATGCTTTAAACAATTCATGGAGGCTGAAAGATTACTAGCGATGTTCCGTACCTGTGGAGGATTCTGTGACAATTACCACCATGGACATAAACGTATAGGTTGTGGATGCTCTTAAGAGAAAGGCTATTAAAAGGTATGAGGATTTTCTAAGAAAACTCAAAAAGGGATATAAACCAGATTATCAAGATATTCTTAATCTAATTTGTTTTATTAACCTACCTGTAAGACTAGATAATCACGAATTTATTAAATAGCAATTATTAAACTAGAATGATACAGTCTATTTACACTTCGGTAAGTAATGCAGATATAGTGCCTTGTGGTAAAAAGGGTAAGCCTATAAAATGTGAGCCTATACCTCTCTTAAGAAATAACTATTTAGGAGAATATAGGACAGAACTAGAAAAAGCTAAAGTAAGAAAGAACTTAGGTATTGCTGATGAGTAGAGTCTATTGTGGGGAAACATTAGTGGAACCATAGAACTGCAAAAAGACCTAGTATAGTATATAGAACAAAAATGGACCTATACTAGTGACGTTGCAGAAGGTATTAATACTGTGAAGGATGCCCTAGACTATGCCCTATACTTTATTAGTGAATATGAATCTAATACAGAAGCAATAGAAGAACTGAAAGTCGATATAAGCAATATTAGAACTTCTATATCTGTATTGAAGGAGGATTTACAACGAGAAATTGATACTAATAGAAAAGGGATTAATAATCTATCTGAAGAAATAGTAAAAATCAATGAAGCTATAGTTGAGTTGAATAATGCTATTGAGAATATAGATGTTGATAAAAACATTCTTAATTGGATTAAGAATAGTCTCCAAAATTCCAAAACTATAGAACTAAAGGAAGATAATTCTTTAGAGGTGATTTTATCTACTTAGGAAGATAATGCTATTCATTTAATAGAATAGGAGATTGGAGAGGAAACCTCTTCTATTATCCTTCCAGGTATCTATGTTAAGAATCTTGAACCTGCTCTAGAAGAAACAAAGAAAGAAGTATAGAAAACTTAGGAAGCACAACAAGAGACAAATACTAAAGTAGAAGCTAATACTGAAAGTATTACTAATATACAAACTAACTTAGAAACTATAGCTACTTATTAGACAGAACTCCCAGATGATACTACTTCAACAGTAATTGAAGGGACTACAGTAGAGAAACTTAAGGGCAAGCCCTTTAATGAGATTATTGATACTTTACTATTTCCAACAGTAGTTAGAGATTTAGTATACCCATAGCTTTATTATAGTTTTACTTCTCAAATAGTAGAAGTAGGAACTGCTTTATTAACTCCTACACTTACATTTATAAAGAATGATGCTGGAGAAGAAACTGACAGACAAGAAACTATTACTTATAACAGTTCTCCTGTAGAGTCTGATACATATAATTCTATTGGTACTTATACTCACTCTGGTACAGTGAGTTATGCCGCTGGAGAATATTTGATAAACAATAAAGGAGAAGTTACAGATAAGAGAGTAGAAGCTGGTTCTATTTCCGCTACCGCTTAGGTAGTAGCCACATATCCTTGGTATTCTGGTAATACTGATAGTGTGATTAAATAGGCGCTAGTTCCTTTTGGACAATCGTCTGGAACTATCACATTTTCACTAAGTGGTAAGGCTATTATAAAATTGCCAGGAAGTAACACATAGTTAAATTCATTTACCGTAGATGGAGGACTTGGATATTTAAATGTAGACCTAAGTGGTTGGGAAACGTCTACCGAGTAGATAAATGGATTTACTTACAAGGTATGGACTAAGAAAGATACTTACTCCTCAGCATTGCCACATCAAATTAACTTTATTCTATCACAATAATGGCATTTAAATATACAGGTGATGCTACCTTAGGTGTCGCTTTAACCGTAGAAACTCCGAAGCCTCTCGATAATAGAACAGTCGTTAATAACTTAGACGAACTTTATTCTATTCCAGAGAAGTATGCTTATCAAGGTATGACCGTTGCTAACATAGATAACGGAAATATTTATATGCTGATTGATAAGTCTAAGATTAAATACAAGGAAGGATGGAAAGCATCCTATGAATCTATCTAGATAATCACCTGTACAGAGGCTGAATATAAAGAATGGTCTGAGAATACTACAGACGATTTTAGGCCCATAGATGAAAGTAAAACGTATCTTCATGCTGAGACATATTATTATATATATGAGGATAGCTTAGACGATGACTAGTTTTACCTATCCGCAGAATGGGGAAAAAAGATAGAAGAGCAATTAAAACAGAAGGCCCTTAATACTACTGTAGTATAGATTAGAACAGACTTAGATAACACTATTGCCAGCCTATCAGATTATGCTACACTGGAAGAATTAACTACTAATTATGTCTCTAATGATTCTTTAGCTCTATCCCTGACTAAGTATTATACTAAGGAAGAAACAGACGATATTTTCGTTACTAAAGAAAGCCTTAGAGGAGAGGGAATGGAAGGAGATGATTTTGTCTTCGTTACAAAGAAAGAATATGAGGAAGATTAGTAGGCCATCCAAGACGAGTTAGATAAAACTCTTAAGGTAGATGGAGATGGTTCCTTAGAAAGCATCACTGTTGGATAGATAAAATCTCCTGTAGTAGAGGGAGAGAGCTAGTTAGTAGTAGACGTTAAGTCTGAAGGATTATTTATAGGTGAAGATTAGATTGCTACTGAATCGGATATTCCGAACTTAGTAACATTAACTGAAGAAGAGTATCTAAAGTTAGTAGAGGAAGGGACGGTAGAGCCTGATACATATTACTATGTATATGACGTTACAAATGATGCAAAGGTTTATATTACTAAGGAATATTTGGATTAGAATTATCATACTACTAATCAATATCAGTCCTGGGTTGCTACAAATTATTACTCCAAGAAGTAGATTGATGAAATAGTTCAAGGTTTGCAAAAACTTGGAAACTACGTTACTACAGAAGATATTAAGGCTTATTATACTATTTAGCAGGTTGATGACAAATTTCTTACTAAGGAAAATGCTCAGTCTACTTATGCTACTCAATAGTCATTATCTGATTTATCAGATTAGATAGCCGAAGATTACGTAACAAAAGAAAGTTTAAGGGGAGACTCTCCTGAAACCGGAGATGATGATTTCATATTTGTTACCTAGAAAAAATATCAGGATGATTAGGCTGCTGCTGCTAAAGAATTTAGCACTGAGCTTTTGAAATCTACATCAGTAGAAACTTCTGATGTTACTATTTAGAAAATTGGAGAAAAAGAAGTACAATAGGGAACAACTGGAGAACCTTCTGAGGAAACAGGAACTGAGCAAGTTATTGAGAGTTCTGTTAAACTTACCACAGAAGATAACAGGCTATTTGCTGGAGGCAAGCAAGTTGCTATTACTGAAGAAGTACCAAAACTTGTATGCTTACCACAAGCTGATTATGATGACCTAGTTGAGAATAGTAAGACTGAAGAAGATACTTATTATTGCACCTATGGAGAAAAAGATTTACAAGATACTGGATATGTTAGAAGCGAATATCTTATAGAGAGATACTACACCAAAGCTGAGGTAGAAGAACTAATTAGCTAGGCCGTAGCCGAATTGTAGAAAAAGATAGACGCTTTATAGCCAGGTTCTAGTGTAGAGGTAGATGGAGAAAATGAACAATTAATATTTTAAACAATATGGGAACAATTTATATTGAAGGACAGTTTAAGAGTTCTGCCAAACCAGTAAAAGTTGTTGGAGGAAGTATAGGAGGAGGCTCTGGAGTAGACTAGGAAGTTCTCAAGAACTATGCTACTAAAGCAGAATTGTAGAAGGCTGTTGAGGACCTAACTGCTTCCATAGAGGGAATAGATCACGATGTAGTTGATGAAACTTTAACAATACAATGATATGGCAGCAATCAAATCTATAAAGGTTGGGGAAACCACATACGATTTAAAAGCTACTTACGATGGTGCTGGAAATGTTATAGATACGACATATGCCAAAGCTAATGCAATTCCAACTAAAACTTCTTAGTTACAGAATGATAGTGGATATTTGACTGAGCATTAGGATATTAGTGAATTAGCTACTAAGGGTGAGCTTGAAGGCAAAGTAAATAAGGAGTTAGGAAAGGGACTTTCTGAAGCCAATTATACTGAAACTGAGAAGGAAAAGTTAAGTACTATAGCTAATAATGCTAATAATTATGCACACCCAACTACTTCTGGAAATAAACATATTCCATCTGGAGGAGCGTCTGGATAGATGCTAGTTTTCTCAGCAGATGGTACTGCTGAATGGGCAGATTCAAGTTCTAAGCTAGAAGAGCAATTTACAGCGCTAAATGAGGCTTGGGAAGAATTGTAGAAGGCACAACAAAAGCTTGATAAGTAGGTTACTGAGCTAAATAGTAATATGGATTTATATTCCTATGGAGTAGAATGGGATGTTACAGTAGCATCTCCGGAACTTACTAGAATAGGTAATCCTTTGTTGCATAAATCTCTTCCTATTCAGTCAGCGTATAGAGGTTGTGTAGCAAACAATGATGTAGTAAATTACTATCTGTTTCCAGATGACTGGTCTTATAAAGAAGACGGCGAAACTCTATCTGTCTTAGATGGAACTGATGGAACAACAGTAAGAGTTAATACTCCTAAATTTTATGGAAAATCTGGCAGCGATGGAAACAAAAGATGGGTTAGAACTTCTACTGTCAAAATTGATGATTCATGGGTAGAAATTCCTGAACTATTAATAGATGCATACAGAAGTACAGTTGATACCACAGTCTCCGCAACTCCAAAAGCTGTATCAGTAGTTAATACTACTACTGCATTTAGAGGTGGAGGAAATAGAGCTAACTACGATGATTATCTAACTACAAAATTAGAAACTAAGGATATATTCAGAAGTGATTTAGGAAAGCCTAGAACTAATATTTCTAGAGCTACTATGAGAACATATGCAACAAATGCTGGTTCAGAATTGCTATGCTATGAATATTACAAATGGATATTCTACTGGAATTATGTCATTGAATATGCTAATTTTAATTCTTAGGCTGCATATAATGCAGAGTTAACTGCGGATGGATATCATCAAGGAGGTTTAGGACCTGGAGTTACAGATTGGGCTAACACAGCTACAAGTTGGTTAGGATATAATGCAACATATCCACTTACGCCTTGTGGTTACTGCAATGAATTTGGTAACTTCACTGGAGTAAAAGATTTAGTTATTCCAGAATGTACAGCTCAAGATGGCACAAGTACAGTAGCTACTCATACCTTTAAAGTACCACGTTGGAGAGGCTTTGATAATCCATTTGGAGACACTTGGACAAACCTAGATGGAGTAGTTATTCAAAGAACTGCAGCGAATGAAATAAGTAGTGTATATACTACCACAGATAAAGCGGAGTTTACTGACGTAATTGGCAACAAGACTATAGCCGGATACGAGGTAGCACAAGATGGATACATTAAAGAGTTTGATTTAGGAGAGACAGCGGAGATTATACCATCTTCTTGTACTGGAGCTTCAATTACTACTTATATGTGTGACTACCACTATTGTAACGCTAGCTCTACAGCGCTTCGCACGCTGCTGGTGGGCGGCGGCGCTGATCGTGGCGGCTTTGCGGGTCTCGGCTATTTCTATTCTGACGTTGGCGTCGGCTTTGCCGGTTCCGCTGTCGGGTTCAGGACTCTAAATAGAGTATCTTAAGATATAAAAATATAAAAAATCAGTTTAGATAATAAACTGTAGGATATTACTTCTAAAAACCGTTGATTGGCAAAAAGAACTGCTAGTAGGCAGCAACGCTAATAATGGCAGCAATGCAGGTCTCAGCTATTTCAATTCTAACAATGACGTCAGCAATGCCAATTCCAATGTCGAGTTATTATATATTTAGAAACATTTTATTATTTTTTTTTAGTTTGCTAAGTAATATCCTTGCCTCTAGGCAAAAGATAACGTAGTGTTGAATGAAGGGTGTTAGTAGGTTAATTCTCGAACGCTTCCGATGAAATATATAAAAAATTGAAACGTGTAGGATATTTGCACGAGAAAGTATACGCTGAAGATAACATCGAACTAGCTGACGATAAAGCTAGAAGAAATAAGTCTATTAGATGTGGAATCAAGCAGCATGATAAGAATAGATTAAAAGAAAATAAGGAATTATCCGATAAGTTAAGGGATTTGATTTATCAAACCTCTGAATATAGTACCTTTATAATATACGAACCTAAAGAAAGATTAATCTTTAGACTTCCATACTATCCAGATAGAATAACTCACCATGCTATAATGAATATTATGGAGCCTATTTGGACTAGTATATTTATAGACCAAACATATTCCTCTATACGAAATAGAGGTATTCATAAAGTAGAGTATGATTTGTTTAAGGTGTTATAGAAACATCCAGAAGAAACAAAGTATTGCTTGAAAATGGATATAAAAAAATTCTATCCTTCTATAACTCACGACATTTTATACGAAATGTTATAGAGAAAGATAAAGGATAAAAAACTATTAAAACTGTTGAAAGAAATAATTTATTCAGCGAAGGGAGTTCCTATTGGAAATTATCTATCACAATTCTTTGCAAATTTATATCTGACATATTTTGACCACTGGGTAAAAGAGGAGTTAAAATGTAAGTACTACTTTCGATATGCTGACGATATTGTGATTCTTGGTAATGACAAGAATTATTTGAGAAATGTATTAGTATCTATAAAACTGTATTTGAAACAAGTTCTTAATTTAGAATTAAAACCTAACTACTAGATATTTCCAGTAGAAAGTAGAGGAGTAGATTTTGTAGGCTATAAATTCTATCATACTCATGTTCTACTGAGAAAATCTATAAAAATGAGGATGTTTAGGCTTATAAATCTATATAAATAGAATAAGATTGATAAAGATGAATTGAATAGAAGAATGAGGTCTTATTTTGGATGGATGAAATTTTGCAACTCTAAGAACTTGCTGAGAAAGGTAGAGGAGTTAACTGGATTGAAATTCTCTAACTGGAATGGAAAAGAAGTTAACATATCTAAGTTTTATAATAAATATATTCACATTGTAGAGGTTATTGATTATGACAATCATTTTCGAGTGCATTTCATGTATAACAATAAACCCTACTATTTTAAAAGTAAGAATAGGAGATTACACTATTCTTTGCTTAGATACAAATTTCCTATAAATTTTAAAGTAACACCTTATGTTAGAACCGAATAGAATACAAATGAACGTTTGTCCTTAGGTAATTCAAAAACTTGGGAACGGTACTTATTATTATAATTACGATATAAGAGAAGTTGAGGCTGAAGTTGAAATACTAGATGAGAAAGACAGTACTAAATTTGAAACTTAGTACAATTTCATCTAGGTTTTACTTAATGGGCAACCTAATTATAAGGATTGCGTAAGAGCTATTATTAGAAGTTTTATAACCATAGATGAAGAATTTGATTTAATCAACTCGTATAATAGTTATACAAAAAACCTTAGCACAGATTCTTCTATCATAACAGATTATCAAGAATATCTTACTAAATTAATGGATATTAAAGACAAAGTCAAAAAAGATTTTGGACTTGTGAATAAATAATTTAAAACTGTTAAGTATTATACTTTACAATATTAAAAATCTAATAAATGGAAAATTACAAAAATTTAAATTTCTCCGCTGAACAAATAAACCAAAAGCTAGCTTGGGTTGGAGATAAGTCTAAGTTAGCAACTACATTATAGGAGACCCCTGTAAACTAGTTTATGTTTACTAAGGACTAGAAAACTTTAAAAACTATCATAGACGCAAATAACTAGATAATTACCGTAGAGACTAATGATATGATAACAGAACCTGGGTCTAAATTGGAGTCGTGGAATGTATATGTGGACCATTTACTCTGCATAAACTCTATATCTTGTGAAGGAACAATGTGTTCTCATAATTATGTTGAGTTAGGTAATGGCTCTAAAAAGGATATCAATTTAAATGGTTTATACTTATTATACACAGATTGTTCTAAGAGATTAGAATCTGACATTGGGTATGTTTGGCAATATCTCCCATTGACTGGAGTTATCAAGGCAGGGTCTACTTTTGTTATTAGGGGAAAGCAAACTAATACAATTAAAGGTAGTATGATAAAAGTAGACTCTTATGATATGGAGTGGGATATAGAATTTAAATAGAATAAAGCTGCCTTCTATTTATGTGCTGGAGATTCTTTTAAACCCTTATTAGAATCTAATAGCCTTGGCAATCCTTGGGAAGCTAATTTAATTGGGTATATTGATTCTTGTGGATTTGGAGCAGAAGCACCAGCAGAGGGGAATTCTCCTTTGCTGGTTAATGATAATTGGAATGATATTATCTTTGTTAGATGGTTTATGTTTGAAACGGCTAAACAAGGTACTAAAGCTTTTGCTAAAAGAAAAACTAAAGATTTATGGACTTATATAGATTTAACTAAGAATACTACTAAAGCAGGAAATAGTATATAGTATTATTATAGTGACAATATAAAGTTAAAATATACTCCTAAAGCTTCGTATCTAGGTAAAGATTTCTTTACTATATCTACATTATTTAGATAGGATATTCCTAATTATGTAAATTTAACTTTTGGAAGATAGGCAACCGACTCTGGAAGTGGCGCAACTAGATGCTTCAACTGGATTTCTGTTGGATATTATGATGAATATGTGGAGATAAGAAAATAGGGAGAAGAGTGGTCAAAACATTATTCTATAATTGAAAAAGATAGTAGTAATACTGCTAACATTAATAAGTTTATAAATTATTATAAAAGATATAAATGGATTGCTCCAGATGGGACTTTTGTTACTACTCATAAATGTATTATAGATAAATTAACAGCTGGAACTTATGAATATCGAATTAGAAGAGATAATTCTAATTATTCAAGTAAAATTTATATTTTTAAAGTGTTAGGGGATTCAGAAGTAACTACTTTTAGTTATATTTAGACTTCTGATTAGCAGGGATTTAATTGGCAAGAATATCAAGCTTGGAAAAAATCTTCTTATATGATAAGTAAAGAACAAAATATTGAATTTACTATCAATACAGGAGATATTACTCAAAATGGTAATAGAGTTAGCGAATGGTTAGATTATTATGACGGTAGAGAATACTTAAATAATCTCCCAGAGATGTTTACTGTTGGAAATAATGATTTGTGTGGAAAAGATTTCTCAGAACTAACAGATGGAGAGGTAAATACTTCAAAATATAATCATATCAATGTTTTAAGATATTTTACTTTTGAAATGGATCCAGATAATCCATGTTAGGTTACTTGGGAGGAAAATACTTATCCTATTTATTCTACATATTCATTTAATTATGGTAAATATCATTTTGTATCTTTAAATTCTGAATATGCTCAAGCTTCTAGTAAAATGTATAAAAATAAAGATATTGATTCTGATAAAGGAGATATTACATTTACTCAAGCTGTAAATGCGGCTATTGAAGAATGGTTTATAAAAGATTTAAAATTATGGAAACAAACTGAAGAATTTCCAACTGGCTGCGAAAAATGTATTGTTTACACTCACGATGCTCCATTTTCAATAGTTACCTATGATTTTATGAATACTAGTACTACTGCTAGAGCCGGTTCTAAATTAAATACTATAAATAATAATGGAACTTATAGATTTTCTAGGCTCTTTAAAAAGATGGGAATTAGATTAGTAATGGCTGGTCATAAACATACTTATGGAATAAGCAAACCTATCTATGATGCACCTATTGAGTATCTAGAAGGTAATAAGGCTAGTTCTGCAGTAGACATATTGTCAGGAGAAATTACTACAGATATGTCTAGAAAACCTGTTATTTAGGTGCTACGACAAGATTAGGTATAGGTAAATAATTTTGCTAGATACGAAGTTGTAGAAAATATTACAGCTCCGACCTATGTAACTTGCTAGGCAACTGGATATAAATTAATCTCTAATAAAGAATAGCCATCTGGGGATGCTTATAGAATACCTTGGTTGCTGGCTTACTTTCCCGCAGCTACTAGTTCTTCAAATCCTAGAGAAAATACTGCATAGCATAAGCCTATGTACATTAAATATGATGTGTCCGATACTAATATAAAAATAACCGCAGTCTAGATAAACGGAATTTGGGAAGTAGACTCAAGCTCAACAAAATATGATTTTAATAATTAGATAGAAAACCTTACTATTGATAAAATGACTTTGAGCACTTCCACAGAGGAAGATTTAGCTATATATAGTCCAGACAATCAAAATTTTTATACCCTTAAATTATAGTAAAAATGATTTTTCGTAATGGGAAGTTAGTTACTCAAGTCTTTAAGACTATATTAAAAGGTAGAGATCTTAGGATATATGATTCAAATGGATTTATTTTAAGAGATATAAATCAAACAGTTCTTAATTTTAAAAAAGAAACTGACAAAAAAATAGGAGCTATATATAAAGGGTCGTAGTTAGTCTGGCTTACCGTATACGATGCTGTTAGAAGCTGTTTTGGTAGCGGAACTTGGCTACAAGACAGACCTTGGTTAAAAGATGATTCATGGAAAAATAATTGATTTGTAAAAAATGGCAAAATTTGAAAATTTACCTAATCAGATTACAGATTTAGCAACAGAATGGGATGGACATTCTGGAATGGAGGTTGAGGATTTCATAAGCCGAAAAATAGAGAAGACAGAGGGATAGGATATAGTAGATGCATCGTATGATTCTTCTACTAGCATCCTTACTCTTCTTAAGAGTAATGGAGATAAGGTAGAAACTGAAGTATCAGTTATTCCTCCCACGTACTCTTATGGTATTATGGTGTATGGAGTAATGTTAGACAATAAGACTGACAAAATCTATACCGAGGCTAATAGTTCTCTTTTGATGCAATATAACTCTGATAGAAATGTTAAGGTTGGTATTGCAATGTACGCCGTTGCTACTACTTCTGTAACAACAGATAGAATTGGACCTTTCAATGTTAAGATTAGTTATGGAACTCAATCTGGAACATTTAGAGTAAACAATATTAAATATAACTAGTGTATTATTGATCCTTCTACTGGAGCAATTACTGGAGTTAATGTATCATCAGAGGAATTAATTGATACTCTAGCTTGGATAGATATTACTGAGTTATTTACTAAAACTTAGTCT
Organism: Bacteroides sp.; assembly: GCA_019414725.1. Classification (GTDB taxonomy): domain Bacteria; phylum Bacteroidota; class Bacteroidia; order Bacteroidales; family Bacteroidaceae; genus Phocaeicola. The sequence continues at coordinate 146,402 of DXLM01000001.1, read as the reverse complement.
GCTAAGAAAATTACTGCTCAGGTAATAGATGACCCTGAAGTAGAAGATACTTTAGACCTTCCAATTACTACAGAAGTAATCACTCTTAATTACAATGGGGAAGTTGTCTTAAGTAACAACCTAGTTAATTTCTCTTTAACTGGAGGAACAACTAGCAATTATCACTTAGAGGGATTTAATAACGGCTCTGCATTTTCTACAAGTGGAGGGGTATTGAATTATTCTAGTTTAACCTCAGGACTTAATCAATTAGCTGTAAAGGCAGTCCATAATACTGAGAGTTCTATTTATACAGACTATATTTATGTAGATATTATTTATACATATAATTGCGCAGAAACAATCGTTGCTATTAATGGAGTAAGTAATGGTATTGCGAACAATGGCGTAGCTACTCTATATGAGTTAACTGTATTTAGCCCAGATAATAGCTCTATGGCTATAACTACTTATCTAGAGAATGAAATGCCAGACTCTGAAAGTATGAATCCTACTGAAATCATGAAGTATGAAGTTATTAGCGCTTCATCTTACAATGAATAGGGAGTCTACGACACTTCGTATAAAAAATATATAGAGATAAATAGTAGCGATTCTGAAAAATATTTAGTAATTAAAGTAGATGATACTTACTATAAGTTCTATACTGTATTTACTAATAGTTTAGGATAGACTACCGCCTATACAAGCAACTTCAAAACTATGAGAGTAGAGGCAGTGAATCCAGAATTTATATATTCGTAGGATATAGCTCCTTCTAAGAACTTTGACTAGATTGAAGGCTACTTAAATGATATTTTTGTTACTGACGAATATGCCACTGGTTCAAATCCGGCTACGGTAATATCAGATTTGGAATCGTCAGACGGATGGTAGGAAGAAGATGGGCGTACAATATTTAAAGTATCTGCACAGGATAATCCTATACTAAAATCACCTCTAAGTTTAGGATTAGGAAATAATTTCACTATTGAATTAGGATTTAAAACTTATAACATTAGTGACGAAAGCAAACCAATAGCTACAATAGGAAACTTCTAGTTGAGACCTACTCAATTCTGTTGGAATACTGAGGATACTGATTTATTTAATGCTAGAAATGCTCAATTCCAAGAAGGGGTAGAGACTCATATATTAGTAACTGTATAGAAGGGTTTTGTTGTCTCTAAGAGTGATATTTATTATCCGAACTTCCTAGCTAGCTTCTAGAGTGCTTTTGATTAGGTAGCTCCTACCACTAGCATTAACTTAGTTAGAATATATGTAAATGGAGTAATAGATAGAGAAATTTCTTTAACAGATTCAGAACTTAATACGTTCACTTCTGCAGCACTGTAGATTAATCCTACAACTGCTGATATTGATTTTTATCTATTCAGAGTATATAATAGTACTGCTCTTACTTTCAATCAGGTTTAGAAAAATTATCTTTCTTTCTTGAAAGAAAAGACCTCTAAAGAAGAGTTCTTCGACAAGAATGATATTCTTGGAACTAATGGAGAAATCTCTTTTAGTAGAGCTAATAGTAAATATAATACTTTAGTATATGTATTCCCGACTGGAGCTAAATTCCCACATAGAGCTTGGGGAGGTGAAGATAATGAAACTCCTCCGCAAGAAACAGCATAGAAAAAATCTCCAGTAACTTTATTTGTTAACTATGCTAACCCTGCTGTTAATAACTTATACGGAGGTAGATTAACTCATGGTCAAGTAAAAGGGCAAGGTTCATCTGCAATGAGATATTTAATTTGGAATGTTACCTATGCTTTGAATAAATTAAAGGATTAGGGAGGACTAAAAATAAAGAGTCCATTTACTCCATATTCTTAGCTAGATACAGATACTAATACGTTTAGAAAAGATGCTTCTTCTACAAAGGGTTACTATGTGATGCCTCCATATGATGGGCAGCAAGATACTACTGCATATAAGATAACTAAATTAGTAGGTAAAGTAAACTTTGCTTCTTCTATGTAGTCTCATAAGATTGGCTCTTGTAAATTATTTGATGATGCCTATAAGGAATCTAGAGGAAATTTAATTTCAGGAGGATAGAAAGCTGTACATGAAGAACCATTCCTATACTTCTACTGGGAAACTGATTTAGAAGATGTTTCTACTGTAGAACTAGCAGATTTGTTAGATAATGATGAGTCTATCAAATTTATGGGATTCCAAACTTGGGGAGCAGGTAAAGGAGACGATGCTTCCAGTGGATATGACGAAGATATAACTCCTGAATATCTAATGCTAGAAGGTGGTGAAAACACTGACCCATCTGTAAACTTTAGACGTCCTTGGTAGGCGCTTCAAAGAGCCTCTGGTGTACTTGGAGAAGATACTTATGGACTAACTAATCAACCAACTATAACTTATGCTAATTCTTTACTTCGTCCTTGGGATAATCTTTTAATCGAAGATGAATCTGTTGTATACGATTAGAGAGGAGCTTGGGATATTGATTATGGTTGTGAAGAAGTAGAAAATGATAGTGGAAAGACATACTTCCAATTTGCTGAATCAGTACATGAATCTTTAAAGAAGTTTAGAGAGTTCTACGACTTCGTTTATACACATGATTACAACATGGTTCAGACAAGTGCTACTAGTCCTTCTGGATGGGATGTAACTAAAAAGTACATTGTAACAGCTAGTACTTGTACGCTAAATCCAACTAGTCACAAGTCTGGAGACATTTATCGTTATGATGATATTAACGGGACTTGGGTATGCGCTGGAGTAAGTTATGAATCAGCTACTGGATGGGCTAGAGCAAACGTATATGAATTAGCTGGAACAAGTAGCGCTTTAGGTATTCCTGCTGCATTAGATGCAATGAAAGCTAATTTCATTACAGGAATTAAGAACTACATAGATGTAAATGATATTGCTTTCCACTAGGCTTTTATTAAGTTTGTATCTGGAACTGACAATAGAGCTAAAAATACATATTTCCAAATTATTGGAAAACTGAAAGAAGATAATGGAGAAGGATAGTTTGTAGAAAATGGAAAAGGGGACTATTTAGTTAGACTTATTGGAGACGACTTAGATACTATTCTAGTAACTGATAACAACGGTCTTCAATCTAAACCTTATAATCTACTAGAAACTTCATATAGAGAATCTGACTCAGTTTACTGGGGAGATGCTAATAACATATTCTTCTATATGTTTGACCAATGCTTCGAGTCTGAGATTAAAACATATTTAGCAAGTGTTATAAATACCGCATTTAAGAATAGTAATAGTATGGAGGATAAATCTAACTATTTCTATAAAGTATTCTTTAATGTTTAGGAGACATTCCCTGCAGTAGCATATAATCATACTGCTAAGATATATTATGAAAACGCTCAAGCTATTAAGAACTCAAAAGTTCTTTCTTACTATGGTAATAATGAAATCGAACCAATAGAACAAAGTCACGGTTCTTGCTTAGCCTGTGAAAAACAATTCATGACTAAGAGATTCGCTTTCTTATCTACATATGCTCAAACATCATTGGGAGCCATTGCGTTAAGAACTGCAAGTTCTGCTGGTAGTGGTGATACTTTAAGATTAAGAATGGAGTTTGAACCATATCAAGATTGTTATCCTGTATATCATTACAATGGAAAGAATCTATATCTGTCAGACTTCTAGGCTTCTAACTTTGATGCAATTAAGAATCTGGCATAGACTGGAAATGAATATGTTGCTTAGATTAATCAAGGAGACCCTGCAATCAACCAAGGTATCTATTTAACTACTCTGTACAAGAAATTAAATATCCTTGGTCTAAAGATGTCTACTATTGACGCAGACTTCTCAAGAGCTACTGAGTTCCAAATTGATAATGCTTAGCTAGATGACTATTCTAGTCTATTCCCAAGCGATTATCCAGATTTAGCAATTAGCTTGTTCACACCTTCATTCCCAGTATTGGAGAGTTTAACTCTTAGAAATATGACACTTCCTACAGAAATGGACTTGTCTAAATTCTTAAAGTTGGAAACTATAGACTTCTCTAAGACTACTACTAAGAGTGTAGTATTCCCACAGACTGGTAGATTAAAGAATGTAATTCTTCCAGATACTATAGAAACATTTAGAATCTATGATAATCCAGGATTGACTGATATTACATTTGAGGGGTTAAATAATCTATCTACAGTTTACGTTGACTGTGATAATGTTGGAAGCTTCGACGTAGCTAATTTCTGTGAATAGTTGATAAATTGTAACGCATTATAGTCAGTGACTATTAGAAATGCAAATTTATATATAACAGAAGATGCTTTAAGAAAGATGATTCTTACAAATACTTGTAACTTAACTGGAGATATTTACATTGTAAATACTGCAGGAAGCACAACTCTTAAGGCAATTAGCTTTGCTACTAAATAGTTACTTGTTAACACATTTGGTGACATTTCTGACCCTGAATCTAAGATTAGAATACACTTCCAAAGTGCAGAAATTTTGGATTTCAGTTGTGCTGGAGAGGTTTCTGTATACTACCAAGCTGGAGAATCTGGAACGATTGTTCGTCAAAATCTATTTGATATTACCGTAGCATCTGGTAATGATGTTGAAATTAAATAGGGAACTAACCCATATAATCCATCTGTAAATGGATACTTAGATATTACATACTCTATGTCAGGAGTATCTACTGATGTAGCTACAATTGATTAGACTGGTGCTATTACTTTAAAGAAAGAATCTAGTAGTACAGCCACTGTGACTATCAGTATGAAAGTTGCTAATAGTGGAACTGCTATTAAGAAAGCTGTTAGGGTAAGCTTTACTTGGAAAGCCCCACAACTTGGAGATTTCGCTTATGCAGATGGCACATTTACAAGTTCGTTTGACGCAACTAAAACTCTTGTAGGGTTAGTCTACGCTAAGGATGAAACGAATAGCACTTCTGGAGTAGTTTATATAATTGGTAAAGAGTATACAGATGATGAAAAATCCTACTATCTGGGATATAGTAATGATGGAAACCAAGGTTCTCAGGAATAGATACTATAGCAATTATATTAGGTACAAGCCTATTTGAATAGTGTATCAGTATAGAATTATGAAACTGTCTCTGGTACTGCATCTGCAAATTTGATTAATAATATCAATGTATCTACTTATAATATTCAAGTGAATACAGCATTTGCTGGAGAAGCAGATACAGCTTCATATATTAATCATGTAAATAGCAAGTTGCTTCCTATACTATACAACAATTCAGCTTGTAAACCATATATAAGTAGAAAATAGGTATCCTCTGGAGGAGGAACTAACTGGGAATATTATATTGAATCTAAGGCTAATCTTAACAACTTGTGTGAAGCTATTCGAACTGTCTGGGCAAACGCTTCTGGAACAGATATTATGAGTTGCTTGTTATATCCATACTTCTATAGTATGCACGTGTATGAACCATAGGTTAAAGAAGATGAAACACTGAATGCTGCATACTAGAAAGGAAAATGGTACGCTCCTTCTGTAGCCGAATTCTCAAGAATTATTTACTACAGAGGATATAGTGTATCAGGAAGTAATTTCAATACTGGAGATATAGTAAGATAGCCAATTAGCACTTCAGTTTCTAATGGAGGTGGAGTATTAACTACTCCTATATTCTCTATCGCTTATTCTAGAGCTACTAATTAGTTCCCATCTGTATGGTCCAATATTGTAGGTTCTGGAGATAATGCTGGAGTTAATAACATAACTACTTCTATTAACTCATCTGCTGCTAATAATTATTCTTATCAAAGAACTTAGCAATATGATGGAAGTGGATATACCTACCAAAATGAATGGGTTACTGGTAGCTACAATGACCCATCTTACTGGAATACTGTTCAGTATAATAATGCTTGGAGATTAACTAAACATCAAGGAGTACCATTTACTAAATTTAATTATTCTAAGAATGGCTAATAATTTCATACAAATAAGTCATAATGATCGTTATTATGTAATTAATAAGGATGACTCTTTGAAAACCTTACTCACTCAAGAGGAGCTTCTAAAGCTTCCTCTGAGTGTTTGGAAGGAACTGTTTGAGTTAAAGGATGGAGTATGTTATTTTAGACTTATGCTTCAAGTATTAGAAGCTGTAATAAAAGCCTATGATAAATCTTCAAATATTAATTCTTTTACTTATAATGGGGAAGAGTATTGGTTAGATAAGGCTACTAGAGTAGGACTAAGAAATTTAGTTGATTCTAATCCAGAAGAAATGTCCATAGTTCTTGGAGATAAAATTATTGAAATGTCTGTTGATAAGGCTAAAGATTTTCTATCTCAATTAGAAGTATATGCTGGAAAGTGTTTCGTTACAACTATGAAACATCTATAGATGATAAAAGAACTTAGGACAGTTGAAGATGTTGTAAACTATGATTATACATCTGGATACCCAGATAAGATTACATTAAATGAATGAAAATTTAGAAAAGGATAAAATATAGCTAGGGAATGGAAAACCCTAGCTACTTCCTTCTAAATCATTACTTAATACTATAAAACTTGGCTACGATGTTAAGCCAGTCCCTCCACCTCCTGCGAATCATATTGATTTCATAGAAGGGGATTCT
>DXLM01000001.1:138103-139712 GCA_019414725.1 Bacteroides sp. | reverse complement strand
ACTACTATAAGTACGGGATTTGAACATAACGATAAGCCAGTCCCTCCACCTCCTGCGAATCATATTGATTTCATAGAAGGGGATTCTGTGATGACTACTATAAGTACGGGATTTGAACATAACGATAAGCCAGTCCCTCCACCTCCTGAAATAAATCTAGGTTGTAAGATTCCTAAGAAAAAGAATCCAGATTCGGTCATAGGAAGTATAGATACAGGATTTGGTTGTGATAATTAGATCGTTATAGATTGTCCCAAACCGAAATATAAAACTCATTTATGTAAAGAAAATTATCTAGGAGAGTTTAAAACAGAATCTGAGAAAACATTAGCTAGAAATAATCTAGGAGTTTATAGTAAAGAAGAAATAGATAAGATTGTTGGTTAGATTGTAGAAAATAACAACAACAATTTTATTACTAGAAAGGAAGTTCAGAATATGATAGCCAACTTAGATTTTGTAGACTCTACACTTAAATCTTATGCAGACTACCAAATACCTAATAATTTATTTAAATTATGAGTACAACACAAATTAAAAGATTATTTCAATCAAAAACCGAATTTGTACCTATTACCCTAGCAGAAGCAGTAGTTGTAAATACTTCTAATCTCCCTGGGCTTTCATCATTAGGGATAACAACTCTCGATAAAGTATTGAGAACTACTATGGGAGTAGTTGGAACTAATGCTGCAGATATTGCTAAATTAAAAACTACAGTCCAAGAAATTAATACTGCTCTAGAAGGAAAATAGGACAAACTTACTGCTGGTGTAGGTATTACTATATCTCCAGACGGAGTTATTAGTACTACTAATAGCATAGAACTATACAAGATAGTTACTTAGCTACCAACAGCATCAAAAGACTGTTTAAATTCTATATATTTAGTTCCTGCAACATCTGGTACAGCAGGAAACATTTTTGTTGAGTATATTTGTGTCTATGAAAACACATAGGCTAAGTATATTTGGGAAAAAATTGGAGAAGTTCAAACAGATGTAGATTTATCTGGTTATGTAACTAATGAAACCTTTAATTAGACTATTAATATTATTAATGGCTAGTTAGCAAACACTATCACTGCTCAAGATGTTACTACATCAGATGGTGCTTCTAAGGTAGTAGTTAATTATACTATTCCATCAGATTTATATGACAGTATGGTCAATACAGATAGCACAGACCAAGTAATAGGAGGATAATCATGGAATTAACTATTAAACAACTTAAGCAACATGGTTAGATATTCGTTCCTTAGACTACTGCTGAAGCTGTTTTAGTTAAAGATGGTGAAGAAGTAATTACTCTTGATAATATGCTAGAGAGGAAGATTGAGTAGATAATTACACCTGCTGGGTCTGGACTATAGGCATTTAAGCAAGAAAAGAATATAATTCTTACTCACTCCAACTCCATAACTGCAAATGAATCTCCTTCTTCAGTAAAGGTAAAATACGATAATCGAGGACACATAGTAGAAGTCGCTCCTACTAGTAATGTGACGGTAATAGTGGACCAAGAAGGTTATCTTTAGTATAACGGGTCAGAAGACCGGAATCTGCTTCTGGGGAATGATTTTGGAATAGATGAAGATAATAAAATTATA
>DXLM01000001.1:0-138003 GCA_019414725.1 Bacteroides sp. | reverse complement strand
ATACCTATGCTGAAATATCAGGCAATCTTACTTTGCCGGAATCTGCTTCTGGGGAATGATTTTGGAATAGATGAAGATAATAAAATTATACTAAAATGGAATCATTTATAATATGGCACTATTAAATTTTGCTAATACCTATGCTGAAATATCAGGCAATCTTACTTTGCCGGAATCTGCTTCTGGGGATTACGTAAAGCTATTCTTTTCTAAAGACGGTCACATTATATCTCATGGAAAGGATTTTACTCCCACATTTACTCCTACAGTAAGAGGTTTAGTTCCTATTTCTAGCGGTAAAGCCACTGAAATATTTAGAGGAAATGCTACCTGGGCTGAGATAACAACCACAGACTTGCCAATAGCTGAAAATACCTCTGTAAATAATACAACAACCCTATTTACTACTCAGTAGGTTCATTAGATAATTAATGCTAGCTTTGCTGCTAACGATGCAATGCGGTATAAGGGTACTATTACTTATAGTAATGGAAGCTATACGACACATACCGTTGCTGGAGTAGAGGTTTAGGGATTTCCCACTAAATGTGAGGTCGGAGATACCTATAGAGTAACTTCTCAGGGAACTTATGCTGGATAGACGTGTTCAGCTGGCGACTTACTAATATGTATACAAGGCGGAACAGGAAGTGGATTAAACACTGCAGCTTATTGGACAGCTGTAGAAGCAAATATTAACGGATAGGTTAAACATACTGTCAACGGTACTTCTATATATGTTTATAGTAATAGTACTAATACATTTACCATTTATGCTCCAACAACTGGTGGTACTTAGGGTTAGGTACTACTTAGTAATGGTAGTGCTGCTCCTACTTGGGCTGCACAGTCTACTTTAGTAGTAGGAGAAGCTAAGAAGGTTAGTAACGCATTGTCACTTGGTGCAGGCTTAACTTTTGGAACTGCTGGAGTTACTTATAATGGTAGTGCAGCTAGAACAATATCTCTAGTAGCCGCAACTACTACTACTATAGGAGGAGTAATTGTAGATAAAGACTCTACGAATAAAACAATTTCTGTTACTAGCGCTGGAAGCATTTATTTAACTAAACAGAATGTTATTAATGCTTTAGGTTACGACCCAGCGGCAGAAGATTCATGGAGACCTATTACTATTGGAGGTGTATCAATCGGAGACAAGACACTAAACTTCGTACCATCTGGAGATGTTTATTTAAAAGCAGACTCTAACGGGGACGACATACAAGATATTAGTTTTGGAATAAGCTGGTATAATATCAGTACTAAAGAATACGAAACAGCATAATCTATGAAGATAGCATACAATCCTACTACGGCGGCAGCTTTAACAACTGCTCCCAATAATAATGATATAACCTTTGACTTAAAAGGCTTAAATATCTTTACTAGAGGGATAAAGTTTAAAGGGACAGATACTACTTACTCGGTATTTAAAAAACATACTTCTAGTGGAAGTGGAGGTTATAACGGATTGGTGCCTGTCCCTTCATATACTGCAACAAATGTTAGATTTTTAAGGGAAGATGGCACCTGGTCCATACCTGCGGCTGCGGCTGCGGCATTCATTTATACCCAATTAACTAATCAAGATCTAGATGATTACTTAGACGAAGGGAGATGGTACTATGCTGGCGGTGGTAATACCACAACGAACAAACCTAGTGGAGTAGATGCATATGAATTATATGTTGGTCGAAATGCTAGTGGTTATCGTTATTAGAAATTAATTACTTCTAGTGGTCTGATATGGTTTAGATACCATGATTCTTCTGCTTGGAAAACTTGGGTTAGATGGTATACAGACATGAATACTGATTAGAAAGTATTGTAGTCTGCTACCACTACCTCAAATTATAGACCTCTTGCTTTAGGTTATACTAACACAAGTACCACTGCTGATTTAGGTGCTAGTGTTACTTAGCAAGTTTATGTAACTACAACAATATATGCTCAGCCTAGTACAGGTAGTCTATGGGCTAATAAATTGTACTCAGGTGGAAAACCAGTTCTTACAGAACATCAATCATTAGCTAATTACGTTACATTAAATACTGCACAAACTATAACTGGTGCTAAGACATTCACAGTTAATGTTACAGCAGCAGGCTATAAAAAGAATAATTCTTCTGACTCTTATGTATTGTTAGGTGGAGGAGGACATAAAGCTGTATCCGACTTCATGTTAAAAACAGAAGAATTATCTAACAATCTCACAACCATTACTAAATCATTAAATGTTACACAAGCATGGATGGATACAGGAATAACATCTACTAACCTTCCTGCTAATGGAACTTATATAGTATAGGTACAAGTTAGTGCTAACGATGGTACAGGAAATATGTATAATTGCTATAATTCTGGTGTAATGAGTTGGTATAGAGATAGTACTAATGATACAGACACCGATGAAATTATCCTTCACCGTTCTGGTCATGCTTATGGAAAAACAATTTACTTAAGAACTGTTATGCAAAGTTCTGGAGTTTTAAAATTATAGATAGGTGCAAGTGCTGGCATAGGCGCTGCTTACACTTATACATTTAAATTTAAGAGGATAATATGATAAAAGTTAAAGATGGATATGCAAAACTTATAGGAACCACATATCAAGGAAGCGCTACACAAGTCCTTCTTAGCAACGGAGGAGACTTAGAGTACTCCGCTTCAAGCAAAGCCAGCACCCTAGTTCAACGAAACGCCAGCTAGCATATTTACGCTACTTATTTTAATTCAGCTATTTCTGATGAAGCGTTAACAGATATTGGTTCCGTATATGTAAGAAATACTTCTGATACCTTTATTAGAAGAGTGAGTAAGACTTAGTTTTATTCAATTTTAGATGATAAGTTTGTAACTCTTGACACTACTCAAAGTATTACAGGAGCAAAGACTTTTTCTACTAGTGTTAGATTTGCTAACAATGCTAGTATTATATAGAACTAGAATGATACTAGTAACTATACCATTATATTGAAATGGTATAAAAATGGTGCATCTAGAAATACCTACGACCCTTCTATAGGACAGCATAATACTGGAGGAGATGGAAATGGTTCTATCTGTATACTTCCATATCCTACGGAAACCAGTCCTTGGGATGGAACGGTGGGTCTGTTTATAAGTAAAGGAGTTTTAAAATTAGACGGTAAATCAGTCGCACTAGCTGAGAATTACTATACTAAAACTGAATCCGATGAGAGATATGTGAATGTAACTGGAGATACTATGACTGGACCTCTAATAGTAAAAGCTGCTATAACAGGAACTCAATTAATATCTACTATTGCTACAGGTACCTCTCCATTAAAGGTAACTAGCACAACTGTGGTTACTAACCTTAATTCAGACCTATTAGATGGGTTACATGAAACTTCATTCTTTAGAGCTAGAGGAGATTAGTCTATAGCAAGTTCTGTTCCTACAACTACCGAATTAGCGACTAGTAATAATCTATGCGGTAGCTGGAATGTAAAGTATACAGGAGCTTCTGGACACCTAGTATAGTTTAATGCTGGAAGTGGAAGTACAAGATATATGCAGTTCTACTCTATGTATTCTGGAAGTTTGTATTGGAGAAATAGTACAGACTCAACTTTGAATACAAAATCATGGAAAACTATTGTAGATAGTGCTAACTATACTGGAATAGTTTTAAAGATTGGAACGGCTACAAAAGGTTCTGCAACTCTTCCTATATACCTAAATGCAGGTACACCAACAGCCTGTAGTACGACTCTTGGAGTTTCTATTACAGGCAATGCGGCAACAGCAACTAAACTATAGACTGCAAGAACCATCAATGGAACATCATTTGATGGAACTGCTAATATAGTAACAGCTTATTGGGGTACTGCACGAACTATTAGTCTATCTGGTGCAGTTACTGGTAGTGCTTCCGTTAATGGTAGTTAGAATGTAACTATTACTACTACCTACTAGTTTGGCTCTATTGATGGAAGATATGTAGGAGGTAATAAAACTGCTAATCATGGCTCTTCTGGAACAGCTTATACAGCTGATACATATTCTTCTACATTTGTTAATAAGGCATTTGTAGCATTTGCTGAACGAGGTTCTTGGGCTTACGCTAATAATGGATATGTATCTACAGATACTGGTGTAAATATTCCATTGGCGGGAACAGCTATATTCTAGTGGGGAGCTAGTGATACGAATAAGACGTAGTTATATATAACTCCACATAATAACTCAGGAGTAAGTAATCCTGCTGCTAATGAAATGTTATTCTATACAAGCAACGGAAGTGGTTATACTTCTGCTTGGACTAGAGTATTAACTCATAGAAATTATACAGCTTATACTGTAACTAAGACTGGTGGGGGAGCCAGTGGTACTTGGGGAATCTCAATTACCGGTAGTGCCCCTTGGGCTAATATTACAGGCAAACCAACTCTTTTGACATTAGCAGGAATTACAAGTCTAACCAATAAAGATTTAAACTATGCTAGATATAATTTTGGAACTACTAACAAGGGAGATGATTCTACTCAGTTAAATGTTCCAGCTAATTATGGACTATATCTATCTCTTGCTTATAGTGATAAAAATCAAGGAGGATAGATATTCTTTAATACCGTTCCAGGAACTACAGGAACATTATATTTTAGGACTAGAAATGCCGGAGATGGTAATACTGTCAATACATGGAAATCTTGGAAGACCGTTCTAGATTCTACCAACTACACAGCTTATTTTAATCCTGCTAATTATGTTACAGCTTTAGGTACAAGCGGTAACTACGTTACGTGGACAAAGAACGGAGCTACTAACAACTTAACAGTTCCATACGCTACTAAAGCCAACAGGCTTACCTTAGTAAGTTGTTATAATGGTACTACGAATAATGATTTATGGAGCACTATTAAGACTGCGAATAGTACTTACATTGGTACTGCTACGATATATGAGGTGTATAATGACGGCGGTCCTACAACTTATGGAGAAGTCTTAGATATAGTATCTATGCACAGCAATCACTGGCAACCTTAGTTGTGGTTTGATTCTGGAAAGACTGGAAGTATAAGACATAGAAATAAAGACTATAATAATAATACTTGGGGAAGTTGGTACGTCTTATTAGATAATAACAATTATGCCGGAACATTAGACTCCAGGTATGTAACTTTAACTACTAATCAAACTGTTAGTGGGATTAAAACCTTTAGCACTTAGCAGAAATTTACTGTAGCAACTGGAACATCACCATTCACAGTTTCTTCTACTACTGTAGTGTCTAATTTAAATGCTGATATGCTAGATGGATACCACGCTGCGTCATTTTACTAGTATGGATATGTAATGTTCGCTAGAACTATAGATGCTTCCGCTCTCAGTACAAGTACTTACTATCCAGTAACATTTAGTATAGGAAGTCATTCTAATGTAAGAATAGAGTGCAGAGTCTCTCTTAATTCAGGAACAAAACCATCATGGTCTACTCACGCTAATGGATTCTCAGTAAGAAAAATATGGGAAGTTAACGGTTCAGGTTGGAGAACTAATCCTATTAACAGGCGTATATTGGTATCGGATTATGCATTTGCTGATTCTGATCCAGTAAGAGGTGTAGGACAGCTATCTAATAGTTCTGAAGAATATGTATATGTGAGAGGAGGAGGTAAGTACCTATTCTACATATCTCACAATATTAGTGCTACTTTACACACTTCTACTTACACTACTAATTCATAGTCGGTTGCTCCAACTACTAGTGCTCCTGCTGCTATATCTACCCCTACTTTAACATTTTCTGCCGGAAAATTTAGTGCATTATCATACAAGCCTCTTACTGGTATAAATACAGTAAATATCCCTACTAATACTAGTCATTTAACTAACGATAGCGGATTCTGGACAGGAACTAGATATTGGGCTAATATAGCTGTGTCGACAGCTTCTAGTACGTCGACTTAGCCTACTTTCAATACTTGTTATACTTCAAACTGGTTCAGAAGTACTGGAAGTACAGGATGGTATTCCGAAAGTTATGGTGGAGGCTGGTATATGACTGATAGTACATGGATAAGAACCTATGGAAGCAAGTCGGTTTATCAAAATACTGGATAGATAAGAACAGATGGATATTTAGTTACTAATGGGGGAATTACTGTAGGAGCTACTTCTCCGAATAATGGTACTTATAAATCACATGTTACTGGAAACTCATGGTCTTCTGGATATATTAGAGCAGGTGCTGGTTTTTATCATAATTCAGTAAATAGTAATAGCTATGTATTGTTAGCTGGAGGCTCCTACAAATCATTAGCGGACTTCGCCAAGGGTAATGCTGGTGCCTCAAATAGAGGAGTATATGTAACTAATGGAACTGTTACTGCTATGACATATTACTTAAATGCTACAGTTAACTCTGGAGCATCTGGCAAACTAGCTTATTATAGCGGTACTAACTTTATTGACGACTATACTAGTACTGTTGGTTCGTCAGGAACTCCTATATATCTTTCTAGAGGAGTTCCAACCGCTTGTACCGGGGTGATGGTAAAATATTGGGCGTCGTATACGATAAATAACTACAGTGGGACGTCGGTTACATATTCCAAAAATGGAGGGAATTATAACTTTGTAACCTCTACTTCAAGAAGAGATACTGGTAGATACACTATAGGAACTGTTTATCCTTCTGGATAGACATGGTATACTACATTGGTTTGGGCAGTTGGAAATTTAAATGCATCAAATTCGAGCAACTTTTCAAATTCTTTGTTATATTGTACTTTAATTCGTGGTTATAATTCTGGGTCTACATATTATTGGTATGTTAATACCGCTGATGATGCATCTACTAACAATGGAAGTTTTGGGTTATTCTTCCTTTGTTTTTAACTTAAATTAAGTTTTTATATTAAAAGAGTATTACTATAATTGATTGAACCAAAAATTAATGATTTATGACGTTAAATGATGTATTGACAAAACAAAATGTAATCACCAAGATTATTCTTAAAGATGGTGACAAAGAACTCCCAAAAGAGTTAAAAGTAAAGATTATGCGTATCAGAATGGCTTATAATAAGATTAAGAAGCAATTCGATGATGATACTCAAGAATTTACAAATCAGATTATATCTGATGAACTTAGAGAATTGGCTAATAAGTCCGAAAGGACTCCGGAAGAAGAAGCAAGATTCAACGAACTCAATGATAAAACTAATTCTGAATACCAAGAATATCTTATTCAGAAGGGCTTCGAGGAAGTTAAAGATACACCAGATGATGTAATCACTATGGAAGAGTATTCAGATATTCTAGATGTTAATTCCGGAAATGATGTAGAAATTAATGGAAATTCTGTTAAAGCTGCAGACTTGATGGAAATTGTATTTGACTTATTTGTAAAATAATAATTTATGGAAATTGTAAAAACAAATGAAACGTATCAAATCTCTGATACAAAAGTGGAAAAAGGCTGGGAAATGACAGGAACAGCTACTAAGGATACTATCGGTTCCATTGGGATAAGTTTTTCTGTAATGAAACCAGGAGAATTAGTAGAAGAAATAGGAAGTGGAAACTACAATTTAGAACCTAATTCGGACAGAATTAATATTAATTATAGTACCTACGAATCTACAAAGGCAGACTTTGTAGAATATATGGAAGAAATAGTTAGTGCAGTTAAAACTCATTTCTCTGAATAATATGGGAAGAAAGAAACCTAATGTACCAAGAGCCGGAGTTAAACGTGGAGGAAAAATCAAATGCAAGTGTAAATAAGAGGCTGTATAAGCTACTTATTATAATATTGAGATATACTCCAGTAGTGCTGTCTATAAATGATATATTACATTCAATATTATCATACTATAACATCAATTGCTATATTTTAAGTTGCCTTGGAGGAGTATCTTTAGCATTTCTCGGAATTTTATACATCATATCTTATGTATTCAGATTTTGCTACTTGTATAGGATTCCTTTATACTTCGTTACCTTAACTAACCTCATAGCTCTATATGATTTATACGTTGGAATCAACATCGGAGATTTACAGATGCTTAGAGTATACTTAGTATTATTTGGAATAAGCATGATTTCGTTCATTTATCTTAAAGTTAAAAAGAAATGTTGAAGTCTATAATAAGAACTTTGTTACAGAAATTCATAGATGACATTGACTCTGATAATTGTAATATTACAATGGAACAGCAGAGTAAGATTATTTCTGTATTGTCGAATATCGCTAATCCAGATTAGAGAATGAGTAAAATTTAGGCTTGTGATTATCTTGGTGTTAGTAGAGCTACTTTTGATAACTATGTTAGAGATGGATTCATTCCGAAAGGAATCAAATAGGAAGGTTTTAAAGAATTGAGTTGGCAAAAGTCCGATTTGGATATATTTTTAGCCAGCAAGAATTAACTCAGCAACGAGTTAGAAATCGGGAGTCTTGAATAGTTTATATTATGACAACATAATGTAGCTGTTTAAGATTCCCGATTTTGTTTTTAGCATTGTTCAATATCACTCATAGAAATGTATATTATAGTGTAGTTCTAGAACAAATAAACTTAATTATTAACATTTAAATCGTAAACTATGAGTGATACAAGAACTTATATCGTACCTGACGGTTAGGAAAATAGTACTAACTAGATGCTGCCTTGGGTGGCTATGATGAACGGTGGTATGGGAGGATTTGGAAATGGAATGTGGAATAATCCGTTAAAAATATGTTAAATATCCACATTCTACTTGGAATTTTCTGGATGTGTCTATATATTTATATATAACTTAAAATTTAAAATATATGGAAGAAATTTGGAAAACGGTAGAAGCGACTAAGGGTCACTATGAAGTAAGTAACTTAGGAAATGTAAGAAAAGATGGAGAGATAGTAGAACCACATGAAGATGCTAACGGATATATGAAAGTAAAAATTGTATTGATTTATGGAACTATGAGAATATGGCTACATAGATTAGTAGCTACAACATTTATAGAAAATCCAGAAAATAAACTGCAAGTTAATCATATAGACGGAAATAAACACAATAATGCGGTATCTAACTTAGAATGGGTAACTAATTCTGAAAATCAAAGACATAGAATAGATATTCTCGGAAAAAATAATAAAGGAGAATCTAATCCTATGTATGGAATAAAAGAAGAAAGTTCTCCAGTATTTAAAGGATACATCTATCAAATAGATCCTAAAACTAAAGAAATATTAGGGAAATTTGCTGGAAGTGGGGATGTAGAAAGAACATTTCCAGGATATAAACGTAGCGGTTTATTAAAGGCAGTAAATGGAACTAATAAAACTTATAAAGGCTTCATATGGACTAGAGACATAAGCGGATTTAAAATTCAGTGAACTCAGGGAAGTTCCTTAGAGCTTTAGTTACTAAACTATAGTAGTAATACATATAGTGGTGAGGGTAATTACCTCAGTATAGTAAAAAGACTAAAGATTGGATAATCCTGATCCAAGCTTCCTAAATTTAGGAAGAAGGAGCAACGACCATCGAAAGGTAATACCAAGTAGAGTAGAATCTAAGTAGATTCGAAGCGCTGAACATTATTTAATAAAATAATGATGATATGGTCTATTCTTTACAGAAATGTAAAGCTAAGCATGGAAACGATGCTTAATAATGTAAAATTATGTACTTAGTTTGGATGTGGATGATGCGTTGGATGAACAACGGTTGGGGTGAAAACGGCGACTGTCAAAACGCAGGTCTATCTAGACAAATTCAAACTCTACAGGAACAAATGCAAGATAACCATAACTCTGACCTAATCATGCAGGGAATTAACGGAAATGCTGATGCTATCCGTGAAGCTGCTGATAAGATAGGATGTAACTTCAACGTGCTTAACCAAGCAGTTTGTGGAATACGTTCTAGCATTGATCAAGTTAGTGGACAACTTGGATTTACTGGAGAAAGAATTATCAACGCTGTTAATTCTGGAGATTGCAAAGTTATTGAAGCTATCAACAACTGCTGCTGCAACACACAAAAAGCTATTATCGAACAGGGCTACCAAAATCAACTAGCAAATGAAAGACAGACTTATCAGATTACTAATAGTGTAGATTCAGTAGGACGTGCAGTAGAAAGAGGATTCTGCGATTCTGCTTATGCAACTCAAACTCAGACTTGCGCTCTTCAAAATACTATTAGAGACACAGGTACTGCAAATACTAATCAAATTATAGCTAAGCTTGATGCTATGTAGAATCAGGCTCTATTAGATAAGATTGATGCTTTACGTGAAAAGAATAGTCAATAGGCTGTTGTTATTAATAATGCCCAGTAGACTGCCGCATTTGGACAAATGATAGGTCAAGCTACTTCTCCTATTGTTGCTGCTGTTAATGCTCTACAAAGTGATGTTAACGGAATTAAGTGTAAACTTCCTGAAACTGTAACATTACCATATAGCTGTGCTACTGCTGTACCTACTTAGGCTGTATTCAATGGATACGCTTTAGGAACTTACGCAGGATGGAATGGCTGTGGATGTAATAACTCTCTTTGGGGTTAAGAAAGGAGGTAACTATGTTATTACCTACTTATATTAATGTCAATAGAGGAGGAATACCAGCTATTAGTAGTTTATCTGTAACAGTTACGGCTAATGAAGTACAATTTGACTTTAATAATCACCGTAACATAGGTGCACCTTTTAGAGGATTACTAATAGTAAGACTTAACTAGGCTATACCAGCAGGAACTACTACGACTTTACCTATTGTATTCACCAGTGGTGGAGGAGGTAACGCTCAGAAATTGACTGGTTATAACGGAGCAGATATAACTGTGTCTCAGATACCAGGAACAGGTATTTACTTATGCTGGTTTGAGCATACTACTAATACATTACAATTATTAACAGGGGTTGTATAATGGCATTTTAGAATTTAAGGAATAGTAATTAGCTATTTATCTTGCATAAAGATTCTGTCCCTACTCTGGAAATTGGTAAGGTTACTAACGTATCCATACCAGTTCCAAAGTATGGAAACCCAGGAATGTATAATCAGGAAATGATAGTGGATATTACGGCCGAAATAAACGGCACATCTGCTAGTTTCTAGAAATTACCTGCAATGGGAGACATTGCGGATTTCGGAAACAATATTGTGGTTTCCTGCAACAAAGAAGCAATGAATAGTGAAGTTTCTTCGATGAAGCAAAGAAGCCTGGATATAATTAATAGTATCGAAACACATTAGAGTATTATTAAAGGATGTGACGAAATTCTATCGCAATTAAATCCAGAAATAGTTGAGAAACAAAGACAAGAACAGGAGAATAAGGCTTTAAGGGAAGAAATAAACTCCCTTAAAGAAATGTTCAGAGAATTTATTAAAACATCTTTAAAATAGGAACAACATGGCAACAATAATTGAAATTCAGGAGTCAAAATTTGAGCATCTTTCAGATTGTGCTGAACAAATCGTTAAGCATGGAAAGAAATTGATGCATTGTTTATCAGAACTAGAAAGTAAATCTGGTGAACACTACATGGAAAGATACGGAAAACGTAGACGTGGAGGAATGAGAGATTCTGACTACGACGACGAGGACTACCCAAGATACTATTGATATGAGAGCAGCTTTGGATATGTATGACGATATGCCAAAGTATATGCGTAAGTACTTACAAAACTACGGTTGGCATTTCAATAAGGCTTTGTGTTCATACGCTATTTCTTTTATGAAGAAGGGAGGAAAATCCCTAGAGCCAGTATCCAAAGAATACATTGATAAGGTATTAACGTAGAATAACATTAAACTAGAAAATAATGTTGGCTATGATTATGTATTTGTTGGCAATATGTGTAAGGCTGATTATTACGGAAGTAGTATAACAGATGAAAGGCATTTTGCTCTTTACATTAAAGATACCATAGACGATGAAGACGCTGGAGATGGTACTACTATGAGAAGATGGTATGCTACTATGGTAGCTAACGGAACTATGGTAGACTGGGAGGATGTGATATGACACATTTCAGAGTATTGTTTGAGAAATACGATTGGGATATAGAAGTTTGCATAATTGTAGAAAATCCCAATGTTCAATACATTTTGAGTAGATTAGAGGATTTGGGATGTCCAGACGATGTTTTACATAGGGCAGCTTCTAGGATAGAGGATTACGAAAATTCAGGTTTTACGTTTACTAACCAAGAAGAACACAAAAGCATCATAGTTATAAATAGACCTGATTCCGCTGAGGAATTTATAGATACTTATAACCATGAAAAGAATCATGTTGAAATGCATATATGTAAAGAGTTTGGTATTGACCCATATTCCGAGAAAGCTGCTTATCTAAGTGGTCAATTAGCAAAAAAGTTATTTAAAGCATAGTTGAGAAACTGGATTAGATAACTATATATAATTAGTAGGAGGATTTCCCTAAGTTGGGAAGTTCTCCTATTTTTGTTTTGATAAATCACTAGTTATGACTATATATTACTGTAAACATATAAACATATAATCTTATGAAATTTTTTACTATCAAAGAACTAACAAAGAGCACTACTGCTTAGTAGAAGGGAATTAAAAATGTTCCGTCTAAAGAATAGGAACAAAATTTGATAGCTCTTATAGAAAATGTTCTAGACCCTCTTAGAGAGGCATATGGGAAGCCAATCGTTGTTACTAGTGGATATAGATGTCCAGCCCTAAACAAGGCTGTAGGAGGAGCTAGTAATAGTCAGCACATGACTGGATAGGCTGCCGATATACGTACAGTTTTAGATACTAAATCGGAAAATAAAAAGTTATTTGATTTAGCTCAAAAATTGAAATTACCATTCGATTAGTTAATAGATGAACATAACTTAGATTGGATTCACATAAGTTATTCTAATAGAAACAGAAGACAAGTACTGACTATAAAATAATATGGGAGAAGGTAAAACCAATATGTTCGGTAAAACCTATAATACTATTGGTTCTACCGATTCTAATTTTATTATAAAAACAAAAGGAGATTTAAAAGTTTAGTGGGGTGGCAAGTTTATTGATATTATAAAGAATGGTAAAATTGCCTCTTCTAGCACTAATATATTAAAAACTGCATCTAGTTCCGATGATATTTCAGATAATGGAATATACTTAATACCTACTGAAGAAGGCAACGAAGTATGGATTTCTATAGATGGAACTAAAATACCATTAAATAGCTCTGGAGAACAATATATTTCTTTTCTAGAAAAACAGATGTTAACTTCTGAATAGAAGGATCAGGCTCTAATAAACATAGGCTTTAATTATAACACTTTAGAGGACGCAAAAAATGCTAACATTACAACTGGTCTAGTATTTATTAAGGATTTAGGACAGTTATTTTTAATAAAAGACGGAACTATTTCCGAATTTAAGATATAGTCAAATAATGACTCTACAGATAAATTTACGAAACTCACTGTAGGAGAGATAGAATTGTTTGAGAGTATTATTCGTGCTGTTAATTCTTTAGATTTATAGGTTGGCAATACGTCTTATTTGGCTTTATAGGATGGTAAGATATAGGTAAACGGTGATTTAGTTATGAATTCTACATCTTTATATTCCTACGGAGCCACATCTAATACTGGATATAGATTATATAACTAGGATAATAAGTCTGTCTTAGAAGTAGATAAGATTATAGTAAGAGAAGATGCTTCTTTACCATCAAACTATATCAATATATCCGTTGAGGATTTTAGGAGTCTAGTACAAAGCGCTAAGATGGATGCTAACGTATAGTATAGACTTTATAATTTCAGAAATTTCTGGGAGTTAGCAGAGCCTGAAATTCTTCCAGAAGATGCAACAGAATCAAATCCCTCTAATGTCCATCCGCTCATAGTAACTGCAAAGAACAATTATGAATACTATTAGGATAAATGCATTTTGGAGGAAGACACAGATTATATTATTAGTTACGACATTTCTTATGATAAAACTTACACTATTGATGGAACCAACGTACAGGCGCTGGGGTTAATAACAAAAATGACAGATAAGTATGGTAATTCTTGTAATTATAACTTTAAACACCTAAAGTTCCTACGTGATGGGATTTGGAATTATACTTTCGGAGGGTCTGACAATACTAATTCTAATGTTTTCTATAATAATACTATTAACTTGTCTAATATAAGAGTAGAAATTAATCATAATGGAACAGTATTGACCTTAGAGGATTTACCTAACTATGCTATACTAGAAACACCTTGTTATGGTAATAGTTTCTACGATTAGAGGCATCCTCTATTTATTAATAGTACTTTCAATAATAATACTATGTTTGGAAGTTTTGATTAGGTTGTCTGTAGTGGGGTTATATAGGAATGCACATTTAAAGAAGATGTATCAAATACTACTTTTAATTCTATGTTGGATAACTGCACATTCAATTATGTAGTAAATAATGCCTCTCTATTCTAGGATTCCTCTTTAACATTTAAAAATTGCCAATTTTAGTCTACAATGACTGGAGAGATTCAGACTCCTGACGAAATTATTAGAAGTTTGTTAGCTTCAGATGAGACTACATAGGTTAACGTATATAGTGAAGCAGGAGTGAGAAAATTAAGGGTAATGTCTAACTCTTCTCTTCTCATTCCTTCTGGAGTTATTTTAATGTGGAGTGGGACAGAAATTCCTTACGGATGGGCAATATGTGACGGAACTAACGGAACTCCCAATTTAGTGGGAAAATTTATTAAAGCAGTTGCCTCAGCAGATGAAGTCGGAGACAATGACTCCATACTTGACGAAAATAATGAATTAATTCTTTCATAGGATTACTTACCAAAACATAGTCATCCTCATAAAGCCCATACTCACAGCTTAAGTGGGGATTTATCTGGAACTACGGGAAGTTCTGGAGATCTATCTGTATCTTTGGAATATTCTGATTATAACTGGGGTATAGAATCAGTTTCTAAGACTTTTGTTACTTCCGTAACCGGAGAAGGTATCACTACTGAAACTGGGACAGTAGATGGAGTATCTAATATAAAGACGTAGGGAGGTACTGCTACGGGTGGAAGCCATACCCATTCTATATCTTTGGGGACAGATGAAGGGACTTCATTATCTTCTGCTACTAGCGAAGAGTAGACCTTGTCAGATTCTGAATGGCCTAATAAACCCTTGAAAATAGAACCACGTTCTTATTCTTTGGTATTTATTATGAAACTATAATTTTTTATTATTAAAATTTAACAATTAGTTAGGTTTTAATTGCTGTATAACTAATCAATGCTTATATATTGTATGATTAATTAAAAAATGAATATGAATATGGAAAATTTTGATGATGTAATTTTTGAAGACGACGAGTTTGGGGACATTGACCTTGGACAGCAAAAACCAGAAGGTAATGAAGGTGATTAGCCTGCAGGCTAGCAAAAGCCTTCTGCATAGCCAGATGAAGATTTAACAACTGAAGTACTACGTCTTAAAGGTATTACTGACCCAGGAAAAATTAAATTCGAAGACGAAACTGGTGCTATTGTAGAAAGAGCTTGGGACTCTCTAAGCAGAGAAGAATAGATTAATATCTTGATTGACCAAGAAGTAGAACAGTAGGACTTTGACGACTCCGAATTGTAGCTTATTAATACAATTAGAGAGAGTGGAATGACTCCTGACGAGTATATTCAATCTCTGTTGCCAGAAACAGAACCAACTAAACGATATAAAGTCGACGATCTTTCTGACGACGAAGTTTATGCATTGGATTTATTACATAAAGTCGGGTCGGATATTTCTGATGAGGAAATTAATCAAGCACTTGAATTAGCTAAACAAAATGAAGGTCTATTCAAGAAAACAGTAGAAGGACTCCGCAAAGAGTACATAAGACTTCAGGAAGATGAAGAGGCTCAGATAGCTAACGAGAAAGCCGCAAGAGAGGAAGCTGCTTATAATAGATTTGCTGACTCTATTAAAGGACAGATTAAAGAACTTGATTCCTTTGCTGGACAACCGCTGCAACTATCTGACGACGATATAGAAGATTTATCCTCATTTATGCTAGAAATAGATGACCAAGGATTAAGTGCATTTGGTAGAGCTATGAATGACCCTGCCCTATTTACTAAAGCTGCATTCTGGATTCTTAATGAGGATAAAATAGTAGAAGAATTAAATAAATAGATTCAGGATAACTATAGAAGAGGTTATGAGCAAGCCAAATTAGATTTACAAGGAAAACCTAAAGCTAAATTGGTGTTCAACAAACCCGCTTCACAAAAGAAAACCACAGACGATGTGTTTATAGATGATGAAGATTGGTATTAAGATTTATTAACATTTAAAAAGAATAATTATGCTTGTAGCGAGTTTTGTAACTAATCGCCCAACGATGGGTGACACTAGAACTTATGAAGATTTTAGTAAATTCTTGGGAGAAAGACCTCACCGTTTAGGCGTTGTATCTCGTCTTTATCCGGAACTTACTGCAACTTTCTTGACAGAAGCTCTAAGAAATATTTTCTACGGAGATACCAAGAAAGCTACTGGATTCCAGAATATTGATTCTACTTATTTCGAATGGGAAGTAGAAACTAATTATATTAAGAGAATCCCCTTCGCAGCAGTGCCTGTTGAAGATGGAGCTGATGGCTCAGAAATTGAAATGATTTTCCCAGAAAACTATTATCAATTACACGAAATTTTCAAAATTGAAAAAACTGGATAGCAATGTTTTGTTGTATCTCGTCCTACTAGAAAAGCAGACAATATGTGGTCTGTAATGGTAAGACTTATTGATGATGATTACTCGTCAATCCTAGATAAGGATGGATGTCAAATCGGTGATACAACTCGTTTCATTGGTAACGCTAAGCCAGAATTGCATGATACTGGTTTCGTTAAGTATCAATCTAACGTTGAAAAGATGAGAAACTATATGACAACTATTCGTGTTGACGATAGCTACTCTTCTAAATATGCATTAATGGAAGATACTTTCATTAAGGTTGGTAAAGGCGAAAATCAAGGATGCTTAACTGAAAAGATTTACAAACTTGAGCCTATGAAGAAGAACTTAATTGAAAACTTCTTATATGCTCGTGAAAATATGATTCTATTAGCTAAAGGAAACATCGGAGTAGACGGTAAAGCTACTATCTCTGATAGAGGTACTGGACGTCCAATTCCTATTGGTGACGGTATGATTCCTCAAATCGAAAGATTTGCTTCTAAGTATGCTGCTAATAGAGTAACTATTAACACATTCCACACAATTATCTCTACTATGGTAGAAAAGGCTGAGAAACCTACTGGTAATCACTTTGTATTCATGGTAAACGAAAGAATGTGGGGAATTGTACAGAGAGTTCTTGGAGATTATCTATCTACTCGTAAGACTGATGGAGCTTACTTGTGGTCTAGAGGCGGAGAAGGAAAATACATCAAAGTAGGTGCTACATTTGACGCTTACGAATGGGGTGGAAATGTTGTATCATTTAAAGTTGATAGAACATTAAGTAGAGAGTTCTTAGAACCATATGCTCTATGTATTGACCTTACAACTGGTAAGACTTCTACTCAACCTCCTGTAGCTATGTATTCTCTGAAAGGAAAAGACTACATCTTTAACGAAGTACTTGGTGTAGGTGGTCGTTCAGGTGGTGACAGTGGTGTTGTTTCAACTCCTGTTGCTGGAGGTATGATGACTATCCATGGATATGCTGGTATTGCAGTATTTAATCCATATCGTTCATTTATTCTTCGTTGTAAAGAGTAATAAGTAAGATAAATAAAAATAAAATAGATACGGTGGGGAACGAGGTGCTTCCCCACCTAATTCTTTAAAATATGAATATGAATTATGGCAAAAAAGGTTAATGAGGTACAAGATGGAGATTTAAAAAGTAACATCGTTGTATTAAGAAGTGTATTTGGTAAAGTCGGACAAAAATATTACATACAACCACAAAAGGATGCTCGTGGTAGATACGCAGATTGTGTAAAGAGAGTAAACTCCCAAGGAGATATTATTCTCACCCCAGAAGAAATTGAAAATGAATCAAAAGGACTAGCTGCATATATTCCAGAGACTGAGTTATTTGTAATAGAAGATGGTAAGACTTTCAATCTAGATGATGTCTATGATAGAGCTGTTTGGGAGGCAATTAAAAATTGTGACTTAATCGCTCCTGACAGATTTGCGAAAAACGAGAAGGGTGATTATCTAATCGACGGAACAGTAGACCCAAGGTCAAAAAGACCTAGATACGGTACTGCTGAGCTTTATGTAGATAGACCTGGATTTGAAGCTCAACGTAGAGTTACTAGACGTAAACTTATTGTAGAGGCTTCTAATTATATTATGAATGACGAACGCGGATATGAAGGAAGATTACTTGTAGCTAAAGTTTTAGGTAGAGATATGAAAAATCAGCCAAATGCTGATGTTGAAGATTACCTATTATCTATAGCTGAGAAAACTCCGGAAAAGATTATCAACTGCTATACTGGTGGAGATATTCAACTTCGTATGTTATTTATAGAAGCTCGTGAAAAAGGAGTAATCGTTAAAAAAGACGGACTCTTCGTTTATGGAGAAGATGGTAAAGTTGCATTAGGTGCTACTGATAATGCAGTAATTGAATGGATGAAATTATCTAGAAATAGTAAAACCCTAGCCTTAATCAGAAAAGACACATATCAAGACGTGTTTGAAGATTAATTATCAATATTTTAATATAATGCGAAATGACCGCAAGACAGGTTTTTGAAGCTACACTAATAGAACTTAGTAAAATTCAAGCACCTTCACTTAAGCTTTATGAATTTAACTATTTATTTAATAAAGCTATAAACTAGTATATTAATAAGGTATACAACGTGTACGATATTAACTAGCAAACTACTGATGATTTGAGAGTCTTGAAGTCTACGACTTTCTTGACTCCTCACAAGGTAGAACTTGCAGGAAGAGCATCTGGAGCTGCGAAAGATAGTGCTATTTAGAACACAAAAGCAGTTACTGGTAACTAGGATTCTCCAGAAGGAGGATATACTGGTTAGGCTTCATCTTATTTAAGTAAAGCCCATCGCTCAATTCAATCTCTACACGGTGCTACGTATGAAGTGTATATGCCTATTGACTACTTACATATGTTGAATTGTGTTTGCATTTATTATGTTGCTAAACAAAAAGATTGCTGGGATGCAGGCTCATATATTGAAATCCCTGCAACAAGATTAACTGCCGATTCTTGGAGTCAAATCATTACAGACATTTATAATAGACCTTCGCCTATGCGTCCGTACTATTATGTCCACAATCTTAACCAATAGTAGGTATTACCTACTGACCCTAGAACTTCTGTGGAAACAGGAACAGGATTAGAAGAAGTTGGTACTGATATGAATGGTATTTATCAGGTTACTTCAGCTTCTGGAGGAGAGTGGAAAGATAATGATATTGATGCAGGAACTGCTGGAGGAACTGCTGGAGGAACTTCTCCTAAAAGTCAAAACTCTAACTTCCAAAGAACGTTTAAGCTTAATGTAAATGGAAAAGATACTCAAGTATCTCTAGTTGAAAAACCCATTGCATTGAGAGCTGGAAATACTTCTAATGTTCGTTGTGAAATTAGATATGGTAAGGATGATAGTTTGTTCCAATTAGTAGAAGTGCAGATTGATTATGTTAAGTGTCCTCAGTTTATTCGCTTAACTCAAGAGCAAATAGACTTAACAGAAGATACTTCTCAAATTATGGAGTTCCCAGATTATGTAAACCAAGAGATTATAAACGAGTTGGTACACTTAGTAATGGAGCGTGTAAATGACCCAAGACTAGGTAACAATATTTAGATGACTCAATCTATTGCTAGACCAACTGGGCAATAGCAACCAGCCCCTCAACAAGGCTAATTAAACTTTAATTAATTATGGCAACAGGTTTAAATTTTCAAACTTAGACAATTATCAATTCGAATCTGGATCCAGATTCAAGTAAATTGAACGGGAAAGGTACTGATAATACCTATCTTTTCAAGAGTGGCAAAACAAACATCGACGGAAAAGAAGTTGATGCTCTAAAGATTAAAAGAGATTTTGTATTCGTTAAGGGATGCGTAAAAGCTATTAGAAAGAGAGCTGGATATGAGGCAGTGCCTTGTAAAGCTACTATTGATTTCGGTGATACTACTCTTTTAGCTGCTTTAAAAGCAGGAGGAGCAAAAACATATTGCAGACTCGATATTTATTTGGGTGTTGAAGGCGCAGAACCTTACATTTATTCAACTCCCTGGGTTCAAAAAGGTATGCCATTCTGGATTGAATTTACCGTTAAAGAAGCTGACGAAGCTGCTACTATTGCCAAAAATGTAGCAGATATGCTTAAAAAGAATCATGTATTCTTATGTGATAAAGACCTAATTAATGTTTCTGTAACTGGTAGTAAACTTGTTCTCGAAGGAGCTACTGAATATCAGAGATTCCGCAAAATCGAAATTAGCACATTCGATGCTTATGATGATTATGCAGAAAAAGTTGCAGAGTTAGACCCAACGAAAACTTCTGCTACTGACATTAAGCTAGACGAAAGAGGAAAGAATAGCTTCGGTACTTACTCTCAAATTATTAAAGACTTGAGACTTCCGACTGCTGCAAACTACCAATGGACTCATATCCGTCAGGTAGAAACTCCTATTGTTGGAGCTATTTACAACCAATATATTGTAGAGTATGAAGCTCCAGCTACTAATGATGGTCTACACGCTGTAGGACAAAGAATGACTTCTTTTACTACTCATGTGTTCTGGGTAAAAAATGATTCTACACTAATTGCTGCTTGGGAAGCAGCATTAGCTACTATCGGAACAGTAGTAGACGTTGATGCTGAATCTGTATCTTCTGTAAGTGAAGATGAAGAAGATGGATTAGGTGTTTAAATAAACTAAAGGCGGGACTACCCTGTTCCGCCTTTTCTTTTAATTAAGGTATGGAACAGTCAATTTTAGAATGGGCCTTAGCAGTAATAGGCAGTGGTGGTATAGGCGCAGTTATTACTTATATTTGCACTTTTAAGAGCAAAAAGAAACAAGTAGAAGCTGAAGCCGAATCTTCAATGGTCGATGTTGAGTAGAAAAAAACGGACCTCAAACAAGACTAGTATGATTATTTGTAGAAGACGTGTGATAAGTACATAAAGGATTACCATGAGCTTGAAGGCGATTTTAGAAAGTAGATATCGGAATTGAGAGAGCAAATGGATAAAATTATGTTAGAGAAATCCCAAGCCATATCTGCAAAATGTAATGAAATTGCCACTCTAAAATCTAAAGTCACTTATTTAAAAGGAATAAGATGTTATAACTTTACTTGCAAACATAGGATAATGACTAATCCTGATAAAACAGAAGAATAATGTATATAGAGAAACTTGCATCCCAAATTCGTAATGATGTTGTATCTGGACTAAGAGGTTATCATTAGAATTTATCTATGAATATGGACTAGCTATAGGATGAAATAGTAGCCTGTAGATTATCCATATTACATTAGTATTTTCTCAGAGGAATATTTCCTATCAAAGACCTATTGATAGCGATTAACTGCATCGACGTAGACTGTGAGTCTCTTGAGAGATGTAAATGTGGAGTGAGAAGTGCGGATGATACTATAACAGCTCATTTCGAAATACCACAAGTTATTTCATAGTACGGAAAGCAAGCTATTGAGTATATAGGTTCTACTGATAGGCAAAATAAGTTTACGATAGTAACATCGTTATCTGAATTTAATAACAGAAAGTATAGAAAAAGAAGTTAGAAAAAACCCTACGTTTGGATTGATTTTGCACCAAATGCAAACGGAATGTTAGATTGTTTTCTATTTAATGCACCATTCTTGTAGCAGGTTTCCGTAGTTGCAGTATTCAAAGACCCAAGATAGCTAAAGTAGTACAGTTGCTGTAATACTGATGAACTTAATGGGCCTGATGTAAATACTAGCTTTATTGATTAGCTAGTTAAGGAAAAACTAACTAAGGAAAAATTATACTATTATAGATAGGTTGCAGCTTAGCCTCTACCTAATGATTAGTAGTATGTAACAGGAGGATGATATGGGATAGAATAATTTTCATTACGCTATAAGTTTAGCTTAGACGCTATACGATATTGAGGGAGATAATGATGATTTAGAAGAAATCGGTTTAGTGGCATACAATTTTATTGGAAATAAAAACACCAGACTGTATAGAGCACTATTAGATATAAATTGTTAGGATGGGTCAGTCGAATTACCTTGTAATGTAGACATTATAGAGGCTGTAACCTATTGTGGTCCAGAGGATTGGGACTACACTAGTAATACGAAAGAGTTTGGAGACATATAGTCTTTATACACTGAGAATTACATTGAAAGTAGAAAAGCTTTCCTAGATCCCTTTTATGTTAGCGGTAAGTTCGTTAAATATAAAAGAGTAGGAGATAAACTTTATGTTAATAAAGGTGCAGGAAAAGTAAATATTCTATATCATGGAATACTACTTGACGAGGAAGGTCTTCCCGAAATAAACGATAAAGAAGCTATCGCAATAGCTGAATATATTGCCTATGTATAGAAATACAAGGAAGCAATACGTACTAACAATTAGAATGTGTTGAAAATGGCTTAGGACTTGAAGCGCTAGTGGCTACAGCATTGCTTAGCGGCTAGAGTTCCAGAATATGTATCTCAAGAAGAGATGGATAAAATACTTAATGTATAGGCTTCTTGGGGACGTAAGTTTTATAACAAGAGCTATAAACCAACTATGTAAAATATATAGGGAGGCAATTTGTCTCCCTATTTTTGTTTATGATTATGAGTAATAAGAATTATGCAATGGGTCATGCTTTTTCTTTGCATGACATTTTTATGAATTTCCCAGTAGAAAAACTGAAAATGACTTCAGACTAGTGTAAGGAAACATACTCTGATGGAAATAAAAGAGATTTGGCGGCATCTATATTTGCCAAAAGTGTTCAGATGGTAGTAGATGATATTATAGATAACAATGTCCACTTTAAATTACCTGGAATGGCTAGGACATAGGCATATATGTATATGAAAAGAACAGAAGGTAAAAAATTTAAGAAGGCATTTAAGAATGGAAAATGGAATGACATAGACTTTGTAATGTCTAACTTTAGCGGATATTAGCTTACTCTAGAGATGTAGAGTGAAAAGAGGCTTCCAAGAGAGAAACCTATATACTTATCAGCAAAAGATAAGTAGAGAATCGTAGATAATACTAACAGAGGTAAATAGTATTAATTGTTATGGTACTAAAAACTATATAGGATTACTACGACCAAATTTGTGCAGAATATCCAAATATTCCTAAGTCGGATATTAAAAGAATTTTGCAATACGGATGGAAATCGTTATACTTACATAATAGTTATGGAGGAGATACTCTAATTAACAGAAATGGATTTTGGTTTTATTGTGGATAGTTAATGAATGATTCTCTAAAGTATTTTGAGTACTACAAAAATAAAATGAGAATTAAATTACGAATAATGTATAAACGCAAGCACATCCCTTGGGATGGATACTATTACTTTGCATTAACTTAGAATTAGTATAACGAATATTTGAGTTAGAAAAATAAAAGAGGACGACCAAAGAAAAGATTTACCTTTTCTAAGATCATCCTCTACAAAATATATGATGAGTGTAATATATCAGAAAGTAACCGAGTAGCAATATTCAGATTACCTATGCCAGTTGATTTCGGAATTAGTTTATATAAGAAAGAATTAACTACAGATAAAGCAGAACTAATCTTAGTTAGAGAACCTCTAAAATTTTAGGATATATTATTAACTAATTATAATTATCAATTTATTTCAGATAATTTAAGAAAATATAACAAAAACAAGAGAAACGATGATTAATACAATTATGACTGCGAAAAATACATTCGCAGAAGGATTAGTAATGGATTTCGCTCCAGATAATACATAGGCTACAACTCTTACATCTGCACTTAATGCTACCTTGTTAACATTTAATGGGAACGAGATGTCTCTTTAGAATGATATGGGTAATGGAAGAGTGGAGACAGCATATCTTCCGGAGGGGTATGTTCCAGTGGGAACTTGTGAATTTGGGGATATTATTTATATAGTATCTTATAACCCAATTACTAACAAATCTCAGATTGGTTGTTTCCCAAGCCCAGAAAGAAATATAAGTAGCTAGGAAATAGGCGAACTGTAGACAAATTTAAAGTCTTCAGACTTTTAGGAACTATCAGACAGTGGACCTACTGGAAGATTAGTAGCATCATCTTGTAAGAAAATTTTATATAAAAAAGAGTTAAATCCAGGAGACAAATATATAATAAGTAGCTCTAATTTAGAAGAAAACAAAAATAGTATTACTGATTACGGTAATACCTCTAATATATATGGAACATTTCCAAAATTATTGAAAATACACGTTGTTGCTATAGAAGATTCTGGAAAAATTAATTATTTAGATTCAACAGTTAGATGGTATGATAATTTTTTTATAGCTAATGGCACCAACGGTGAAGCTACTCCTGATTTAGATAAATATAGGTCGTTAGTTAGTTCTGGCTACTCTGTATTTTAGTCTAAAGTGTCAGGAAAATTAGCTTTATTAATAGAATTAGAGAAAATAAACTCTTTTAGCTGTACTTATGATATATATACTGCCTCTAGTAGCACTTACTCTGAGGATACTTAGACAATAGGAAAAAATTATAATGTCTATTGGAGTATAGGCTGGAACGCAGACAATTTCAATATTAATCCAAAATACATAGTTTTAACTAAATCTTAGTGGTCTGGTAAGAACGAAGCTGATGCAGGAAAATGGTTTCCCTATAAATAGGATACAGATACTAGCTATAGTATCGATTACAATAATGGAAAATCTATCAATGACTTTTGGAGTATTGAAGAGTAGCCAAAAGCATTTTATGATAAAAACGGAAACATATAGTAGAGTTATTGGTACAGTGAATTGGGGCGAGTATATTAGCCAGAAGATTATTCTGGAACCTTTGAAGAGTTTATAAATTCTGGAAGTTATGAAGCTAACGAACAAATCGCTATAGAACATTTGAAAGACTCTTAGCCTGCATATAAAGACTAGGTATTATCTAAGTTAACGGTATCTAGAGATATTAATGGATAGCCTATTAGCAAGTATTATGTAAATGCCCATCATTAGGAAGATGGATAGTATTATACTGCTGTGAGAAAAGGAGTTTACGAAAAAATATATTAGACAGATATGTCTGACGATATAGTAAATAATTATTTCAAAACTTCTATATACAAGTACTTTACTTCTTTTTACATACCTTTTATGTAGAAATTTACTTCATCTAATGGGGAGGAATTAATTTTTTATCCAGATATATCTAATTTAATATATCATTATAGTATAACCCCAGCTATGCCCTATGGTTTACTAGATGAATTAACTTAGGACGGTTATATAGATTTCAGTAAAATAGGTACTGGAGAAATAAAGCTAACCAACTGGAAATATTATAATACTGAAAATATAGGAACTTTAACGCTTGGATTAGAAGTTTATCCAGAGTCTAATAAGGGAGTAGCTGAAGTAGCGATAGACTTTTATGATAATCAAGGGGTTGCTGCAACATACAGAATAATGAACAAAAACTCCTATTCTGGATAGTTTACTGAGTACATTCCGCTCAATGGGGAAGCAGGGAACTACAAATTAAGTAGTATAGATTCCACTGGGTCTCCTATATATCACGCCGGACTACAGTCAGATTTGACTGAATTGTCTAACTTAGTATATAAAGGAGACAATGGCACTTATAAGGTAATAAAACAAGATGATGATTTTTATTATTTGTAGGAAGATATTAAAACATTAATCACAGATACTTCTAGAATATTTAGTAACGATGCTGGAATATTATATTCTAATGTGTTATATTTAGCCAAAATTACTGTAAAGTATTGCTCAGTAGATGCATTAAATAATTTTAATGTTGATAATACTAATGACTTTAAATATTTTTACAGGTGGTATTGGACTAATACTATGTTTAATTAGTACTACTATACAACTTCTGATTTTGAGAAACTATAGGCAATACTAGATTTAGATATTGGGGTAGAGTATTCTAGTAATAAAAACTGGAAAAAAATCTAGGAAGTTTACGAGCCTTCCTCTCTAGCAAGTGAAGACGAATAGTTTAATAACTTATCAGCTACCGTTTAGGCAATAAATCAGAATGGAGAAGCGGACAGTTAGGGAAATATAGACGCCAAATTAACTATAGGCTTATAGAATACTTACAATACATTTTCAATAGCAGAACGAGTAGGAAGTATTAATTACATGGATAAGTTTGTAGTTAGTATTATATTAGGTAGGTCTAAAATAGAAAATAATCCAGAAACTCCAGAGATTTATTCAGTAAGTTCTTGGGAAAATGAATATGACGATTCAATATATCCTACATATGTTAAGTAGCCTGATATTAGCTATTAGAGTGTAGACACTTATGGATTGCTAGATCCTAGAGAAACTTCTACTACTTTATACAAGCTATTAGGTATAAGTAAGACCGGGTCCGGCAAAGAATTATGGGAAAAAGCTTATGATAAATATCTTAACAAATATTCGTTAAATTTTTCTAGTTCTTTAAGTGTAACTACAGAATCTGGAAAGTATGAATATTTAAATAGTTCTGGAGAATTAGATTTTATCGAAAATTATAGAGTGTTTAAAACAACATTAAATACGGCAAGCATTCCCTTAGTACTTACTGGGGTACATTTTAGTAAATATTATAAGGAATGCATTTCATAGTCTAAATACTTATAGGTATTAGTCCCATTAGTTAATACTTCTGAAGATTTAACAAAATTTGGAATGAAATTGTATGGGCAAAATGCTGTATTTGATTCCATGTTAACTATAGCAGGAGGATGGCACGATGCTAACATGTTTCATAAAGATGATATGAAGATTCATGTTGGTAAATACACCTCTGGGGAATCGGGAACATTCTCAGGCTCGCCAGGATTTAGCGGAACTTGGTCTAAAAATTACTATAATAGTAGTAAAGGATATGCGATTACCAAAAATTCTAATGGAAAGACTAAAATGTGGGACAATTAGGTAAACGGCACTTATATTAGAGACTTATTAACATCCGATATCGGAATAATACTATATTCTCACGGAGACGAACTTGACAGAACTGTATATTTCGTATATGATTCTGATACTACAACTGCACCAAATCCTAGTTATATGTATAAACATAAATTCGGTTCTATTTCTGGAGAAAAAAAAGCTCCTCCATATAACAACATATATGAAGACAGTTCTCGCCAATTTGTACTAGGATTAGTTATGAAAGATACAGATGGATAGATACACCTATTAAATAATCTTTGTCCTATGCAAACTTCTTCTGGTTCTTTAACACAAAAAATAAAGATAAGTGGAGGAACTAGATATCTAGGTAATATTATTCTATCTATTTTAAGTAACCTATTTGTTAAACTTCCAGAGAAATAGGCTATAGAAGTTTAGACTATTAGCAATGTAGTTTATCTATAGGACAATAAATCACAATTTACAAAGGATGTAGTTTATTAGGTATAGGCGGATTATGAAAACCACAATGATCTTATATTAATGTAGGGAATCTAGCTATCTGACTATATTAATAAAATTAAGTAGCATATAAATGATGTAGTAGACGACTCTAATGTTAACTTTATAATACAAAGTGTTTAGAAGAACATTCCTATACAGGTTGCCTTTGATTACATATAGCCTTCAAAGATTATTTCTAATTCATAGTCTAGTGTTATGGCTATTAGACTTGGGGAAAATGATTACTATACTGTAATTCCAGAAATAAACGATTCTAACAAGTTGTATACTATAGATAGAAGATATTCGAATATTACAGTAAGAGCCGCTACTACAGTTAATAGCTATGAAGTGACCTCTATAACTAATTCTACTACCTCTGGTAGATTAATTTATACTTATAGTGATTAGATATATCATAGTAACAGCAAGTTTTACTAGATATTCACATTATAGAATGACCATTTGGTACTATCTAAAACACAGCACAATTCATCTGATATGCTAGCATATTTCAATGGTGCTCATAATGTTACTATTGGAGGTATAGTTAATGACGAATATTTAACGGATTATTTAAAATATGTGGACTAAGTTAATTAAAAGCAGTATAAATTTGGAAACCTAGACTTAGGTATATCCAACTCAGGGATCTTTAGTATATGAGTATAATCCTCTTAGAAATTTTAGACTGTCGAAGAATATGTATTTATATAAAGGAGATTATTATTCTTTGGAAGAATTAAAAGATAAATTTAACATATATATAGAGGACAATTCCTGGGTAGGAGCAGATGAAAATCCAGAATTGTATGAAAAAGGATAGTTGGTAGATTTCATAACAGATTAGCTGTCTATTAGGCTAGATCATCCAGTACATATTATTCCTTAGTATAGTTACGACGGGTCAGTAAACCTTATATTGAATGACGGAATTAATATACCTAGATTAATAAATAGTAGGTTTAGTTCTACTGGCAAGAATACTTACGAAGTAGTCAACAGGAAGGGGGATAATGACACTAACATATATGATTAGGGAGAACAGTTTGATATAGATACTTCTCTATATAAAAGAATAACTAAAATACCTAAAGTTTAGTATATGGGAACATCTTCTGGAGGCAATATGAAGATTGGAAATTATCATTTTTATTTCAAATTGTCCGATGCAGATGGGAACGAGACAGATTTTGTGGCCGAGTCTGGATTAGTAAGTGTGTTTATAGGCTTTGGATCTCCTTCTAGTATTCATACTGGTTAGAAAAACGAAAGTAGCTACAAAAATGTCATGTTTTCTGTATCTAATATAGATGCTTCTTATAATTATATTACTGTATATTATTCAAGATATACAGCAGAAGCTAATGAAAACTTCGTAACCGAATATATAAAAATCAATAAGAAATATTTAGTAAATAATGCCGGGATAGCATCTATTATAGTAACAGGTTTTGAAGAAACTACATAGATATCAGGTTCTGATATTAATTTAAACTATAATGTAGTAGACGCTTCTAAAGCTTCTGCAGTTTGTCAAAATATGTTGTTTATGGCAAATGTCCATAAACCAAATATTCCCTACAAAGAGTTATCTGATTTGTCTTTAAGATTTTTACCATATCTAATCTAGACTCCGTATAAGTTAGACATAGATGAAGAGTATAATCCAACAACATCAGATTTAGGATACTATGATAGTAAATTTATATATGACTACACTGGATATTGGGGAGAGGAGATATACAGATTTGGAATAGTATATATAATGCCGAATAATGAATTAAGTCCTGTATTTAACATTAGAGGAGGTGCTGCTATTAAAGAATTCATAGATGGATAGTATAGCAATGATGGGCAGTTTTCAAATATTCCGGTATTTAAAACAAACGAGCTAAATGAAAGGGAGAGACAATATATTAACTATAACGAAGAAACCAATTATTTAATAGGGCTTGATGATATGTCTTCTGGGGATAACAGAACGAAAGGTACCGTTTCATTTGAAAATGTTAAGGGAGTAGTTACCTTCTCTCCTACCAAGGACACTAATACTATATATGGGATAGATATTAGAACTGATCAAGATACTATTAAGGAACTAGAGAAGTATGTTAAAGGGTACTTTTTTGTAAGATAGACAAGAATACCTACTATTCTAGCCCAGGGTATCACCATAGGGATAGACCAGAATTCTTATACCCCCTGTATCCCAACAGCTGGCGGGTTTTTGGAATAGTTATCAGAATCATTAGAAAAAACCCATGTTACTACAGAAGATATAAATGATATTAATTACATATCAGAAGGATTTCTAAGTAGATATTAGTTCAAATTTCAGAAGAAGTCCAGTAATCTGTGGGGGAAAATCGCTAAAGTGGCTGGTATAGCGGTAGGAGTAGTAGCATTAGCTGCCGCAACCGTTTTTACAGCAGGTGCTGCAGCTGCTGTAGTAGCAGGTACTGCTGTTACAGTAAGTGGAGCAGCAGCTGCTGGAGCAACTGCTTTAGGAACAGTTGCAGGGACAATAGCAGCTGCAACTGGTCTAGGTTCTTTAGGAGCTGCTTTAGGAACTACTGTTCTAGTTGGAGGAGCTGTTGCCCTACCAACAGCTGCGTTAGCAGTAGCTGGAACTATTCAGGAAACTAGGTATGCGTTATCCTCTATTTTTGTAAAGAAAAAGTTGGATGGGAGAAATACACAAGTTCCTTCTGGATATAAATTGGTAGAAACAGAAGAATCCAGAAAATTAAGTACAGATTTTCTTACACGTTTTATTCCTAAGGACTCCTCTAAGGTAAAAGTCTAGGGGATTCTGTGTCCAGATTATGAAGTAAATTAGTCTTACTATAATCAAATATTTACTGGCAATTTACATACTATTTCTCTTACAAGTTCTTAGAGTATAAACGGATTAGCTGGAAGAACTGGAAATTATTTTTCAAATAACGTGAATCATTTCTATATTCCAGACTATTATGATACCAATATACGAAATTTTTATGATTTTAAGGTTGTAGGAGTTCCCGACAATGTAAAATTGGTTGGAATTGATAACCTAAAATTCAGGAGTAGAGCAGGGGAGGCAGAAGAAGCTTGGAGATATGAATGTGTAGGGGACGATTATAAATCTGAATACTCAAAAAAGAATAACGAAGAGGATTCTGAAACATAGTCTAATAAGAAGATAAATACTGATATAATTAGAGGAAGTTTTGGGCCTTACTTGGCATTTAATGATGTAGAAAACAAATTCTCTTCAGCTGAAACTGTTAACATATATATACCAGAATACTCTATAGGTTAGCTTGAAAACTACTTTTCAATTAGAATGTAGGATTCTTCTGTTTTTTAGGCCATATCTGATAGATATAGTATCTCAGAAGTAGATTCTTAGTTAGTAAAATAGTTAAGTAATATAATTGGTGATGATGATAGAACTAAAGGGTATAAATGGGAGCTTTATAGAGGAGATTGTTATCTATGTCAATTTACTCATAGGGTAAATAGAAACTTTAACGATCCTTCAGCGCCCTATAATGATGAGATAGTTGACGAAAAAACATGGAGAGATAATTATGACACTGATAATGTAGAAAAATATGAAAGTATAAATTTGGGAGATGTTAATGCAGTATAGTTAGGAATGTGGGTAACATTTAAAATACGCTCCTCTAATAATTTAAATATAAGAACCTTAGATGGATCTAATGTAGATGAAACGGCTATGTGTGGACATCCGAGAGGATACTATCCATACCTTCCTATGAGTACTGAGGGAACATATAAACACCCAGAATCATAGGTATACAACAAAGGTTTTACTAAATCCTTAAGTGAAAGATGGAACTTTGAACTTCCTGATGTTCCCTATATAAAGAACTGGTTTGGAACTCGTATTATGTATTCTGATATTCACGTTAATGATGCCTATAAGAACGGATTTAGAGTTTTCCAAGGTACTCATTATAGAGATTATACTCGCGAATACGGAGAAATAGTAAAATTAATTTCTCTTGAGTCTAATCTTTTATGTGTATTTGAACATGGTATAGCATTGATACCTGTCAATGAAAGAGCAGTCGCAGGTGAGGGAACAGGTGGAAATGTCTATATAAACACATCTAATGTGCTTCCAGAGAACCCAAAAATTATCTCTGATATGTTTGGTAGTCAGTGGCCCGAAAGTGTCCTCAAAGTTCCAGGAAAGACTGGAGATTCTGCGCAATATGTTTATGGAGTTGATACTGTTGCCAAGAAGATTTGGCGCACTGACGGTAATACTCTTACTTGTATTTCTGACTTTAGAGTACAAGAATTTCTGAATAAGAATATTACTCTAGGGGAAAGAGAGCTTACTCCCAAAATAGGTATTAGAAATGTAAAGACAGTATATAACGCCTTCAAGCGAGACGTATTATTTACTTTCTATGACAATACTTATGGCTTTGAAGAAAAGGTTTGGAATCTATGCTGGAATGAGTTATTATAGAAATTTATAACATTCTATAGTTGGGTTCCTAGCTATATGGAAAATATAAATAATATTCCATTCTCATTCGATAGAAATACTTCTAAGTGGATTGCTAAACTGGGAACAAGTCATACTGAAAGTTCTTTTGCTGACGGTATTACACTATCTAATGTAATTATAGAGAACTCTGAAAATGAATAGGGAGAAGTAGTAACTAACTTTAAGGTTCCAGTTTCCTATGTGAATAAGAAAGGTGAGTGGGTAACTCAAAACTATACTGTAGCGAATGATGGAACTAGTAGGAAAAAATACATTGGAATATTATCCTTAAGTAATAGAATACTTCCAGATGCCTAGCTTCACTATTAGATTTCCTACTCCTTGTAGAGAGATTAGTATGGAAACTATAAGAAGTTTGACATAGTCCCTCTAAATTGTGGAGAAGCTAAGGGAGGTATATATCTTCCAGATGATGCTATGTTTGCAGGAGCTTTCATGCCTCTATATTGTCTAAAATTCAAGGAAGGAGGAGATGAATATAGTCCAGTCTACTATAAGGATGGATAGGAAATGACTGAAGTGTCTGACGGTGCTGGAGACACGTTCTATACTTACCAAGCTCTATATACTGCTAAATCCCTATTATCTGAATTATATTATAGGAATAGTGCGGGACATTAGTATGCAGACTACGAGGTTAATAAAGTTAAGGTGGGAGACTCTATCGAAGGGAATACATTAGAAATAACTGATGTGTTGGATTATCCTATATTCAAGGACATTACTGGAAAGCGTCCTACTCTTCCTAGAGAAGAGATGATAAATCCTGATAAAATAGTAACCTTACTTAATATTAAGGCTACAATATCTATCGTTGATAGTGATAATTAGTCTAAACTAAGTGATTCCTATTACAATATGAAAGCGGGATTTTAGTCAGGAACATCTCTAGTAGATGCTGGATATTATGAATCTGTTGTAGGAATAGCTCCTAGATGGAACTTATAGTTCTTATCTACAGATTTTTGGAAGCACGGCTAGGCTGGGCTAATTGACATAGCAGATGATATATATCCTACTTATTGGTACGGAAGACAGCATCCATTTGAATTTGAATGTGTAGTAGTGAACGACCCTTCTATACATAAGATATTTACTAATCTTGAAATTGTCGCTAATAAGGCAAAACCTGAATCTTTCCACTATGAAATAATTGGGGAGACCTACGACTTTGCAAAAGATAAGGTAAATATGTATTTTAGACAGGAAGCTATGAAAGCATTGTGGCAATACAATGGAGCTGATATTTCTTATGATAGGAACTTCTTGAAAGTTCAACCTAGATAGTAGCCAAAGTCTGCGGACTTCCCACATAAGTACTATACTAGACAAGATACTATCAATGAGATAGAGGATTATTATATTCATGTAACTTATCCAGATTCACACGATTATCGTCATTTATCTGGAGCGGAAGTAGTTTACTATCCAAATAGACAAGAATATCGAATCTGGAATCATGCTATGGCTGTAGATATAGACGATTTGAGTTAGGATGATTCAAGGTCAATTATCTCCGCTAATTGTTAGTATTTAGAGGACAGATGGAAAGTTACAATTAATCCTATTTTAGTATGCTATAAGAATGAATATCAAAGGAAATTCTCTGGTTCCTTAATATAGCCTCA
Organism: Bacteroides sp.; assembly: GCA_019414725.1. Classification (GTDB taxonomy): domain Bacteria; phylum Bacteroidota; class Bacteroidia; order Bacteroidales; family Bacteroidaceae; genus Phocaeicola. The sequence goes on along the minus strand of DXLM01000001.1, from coordinate 104,188 downwards.
GAACTCTACTTGGGCAAAAGCCAAGAATAGTTCACAAAGCTTACCAACTCTTCCTATTTATAATTCTCCTATACCGGATTAGGTTTTATCAGCTGGTGGTATAGATTTCCCAGGAAATGACCCAGTACATCCAGAGTGGGGAGAAGATAACGCTCTTTACAATTTATATGATTTATCTGGATACAATTCCGAAGGAAATTGGAAACCGTTGGATTTAACTAACTGGTTAGACGATGTTAGTATTTATAGATATAACTTTGGAGAAGCATAGAATAGAAAAGAGTTAGATGTTAAGGATAAATTCTTAAAGATAAGAATTAGATATTCCGGAGAAGAATTAGCTGTTATAGATTTCTTAAATACTGTATATAGAATTAGTTATGCTTAATAAGAATATAAATAAAGTCAGAAGAATAGCGAAAGCCTATTATGGGCTTTCCATTCCTTCTGGGAATCCATATATGACTACGAATGAATTAGCCATCCCTGGTAATGCTATTACTTAGTAGAATTTGCTGGGAACTGATTATAGCGCTGATTTCAGAAACAGAGCTGAATAGATAATGGCTCCTACTAATAGTCTTATAGATTTTAATGCTAGAATGGGAGACTTATTTAGCTTAAAGCTAAAAAACGATAGAGATTCCTCTAAAGCTATTACATAGATAAAGAGTATGTCTGTAGGTACTGCACCTTAGAAATCATAGGGAACTTTCTAGAAACTAGGAGGATGGAATACGGTAGGACAAGCCTCAGACTTCCTAAGCGGACTAATTGGAGGTGATAAAGATGGATACCTTGGTAAATATGGTTCATTATAGCAAGCAGGAGACTAGGCGTTTGACCAGGCTTCAAATGTAGTAATGGGCATAAATCCTCTAGTCGGAGGAATAATGAAGGCAGGAGGTTTAGTTAGTGACGTATTAACCAAATGGGGTGGAATGGGTACGGATTCTATGACTAAAACCGATGCTGTACTAGGTAGCAAATTATTATCTCTTACTCCAGTTGGTATGGTTAATGGTTTCTTCGGTAAGAAAACTAGGGATTTTTCTGCTAATAGAGATACTATAGAATAGGTAGGAGGTTCTTACGGCGGAACTGTTAGAAATATAGCATCAGCAGAAGAAAAAGCTGGAAAGAAATATGGATTATTCAGTGGAGGGGCAAGAAGGTCAGCCAACAGATTCATAAATAGAACAGAGTCCCAATAGGCGACTATGACTAATATAGCTAACTAGGCTTCTGATTTATCTTCTATAGCTACTAATATGTCGGATTTGAACCATATTTAGTATGGCTTCAACCTAAATGGCGGCTATGATTAGAGATATATGAGAGCTGCTAGACTTGGAACTAAATTACAGAGAATTAAAAAACTTAATATATAGTCTCATAAATTAGGAGGTTAGATATAGGGAGCGATAGATTTGAATGAGTGGCAACCCGTTATAACCGAAGCTGTAGAGTAGTTTGAATCTGGAGGAGAATTAGAATGGACTCCTATTATAACTCTATAGGAAGGAGGAAAAACTGAGAAAGTAGATGGAATAACAGGAGCAGCTCCGAAGATTACTTTCTAGTCTTGGTACGATACTGTTCCAAAAGATAGGTTGTCGAATAATTACGACCTTAAGAAAGCTTTTGAAGTACTACCATTTGAGGAGTTAGAAGCATGGAGAAAATCTTCTGATGAAGATTTAAGAATTGGAAAGAATCACCTACGAAGCATCTATCAGTTACCCAATGGAGATTATGAATTTTTAAAGCTAGGAAATGAATAGAGTAATCCAGAAGTTCATTTCGAAACTGATACTTATCATTCTGGGGAAAATGGATTAAAAGATTCTCATGATTTAGTCTTTGAGAAAGATAGATACTTCTATAGAAAGAAGCCTAAACAATTTAAAAATGGTGGTAAACCCGAACCTATAGACGCTCCAGAAATAGAAGAAACTAATTAGAAAAATATAATTCCAGAAGGTGCTCTTCATGCTCGCAAACATAACATGGAAAATGCTGATAACTTGACTAAGAAAGGTATTCCAGTTATAGATAATGAAGGAGAGCAATAGGCAGAGATAGAAAAAAATGAAATAATATTTACACTAGAAGTTACTAAAAAGCTGGAGGAGTTATACTCTAAATATACAGACTATGAATACTCTCAGAAAGAAAAGGATGAAGTAGCAATAGAAGCTGGAAAACTGTTAGTAAAAGAAATATTATTTAACACAGATGATAGAACAGGTTTAATTAACACATTAAAACAAGGAGGAATAATAGATGGCTCTAAATGATTTGTTAGTGTCTTATAAGCGCATTGAAACTCCCTCTAGAACCATCCCAGAGTTCAAATTTCCAGAATCCTATCAACTAGTTACTTCTGATGCCCCATAGAGTAAGCCTGATTAGGAAGACGTATAGACTCCTAAATATTATACTTCCACTGTTTAGAGACCCAAGTTTAGCTCAATCCAAAGATGGAATAGTCCTTACAGGGATAGGAATGCTTGGATAACTGACTTAGCGGCTGCTTATAGAAAAGCAGGAGTAACTAATGATAATGCAATAAAGATGTTAATTGCCCAAGATGCTCAGGAAAGCGGTTGGGGACGTTCTGCGCAAGGTAAATTCAACTTTGGAAACTTAACCACTGGAGCTAAATGGAAAGGTGACTATGTTATGGGAAATGACCATGACGCTAAAGGCAATCCCATCAAATAGAAATTCCGCTCTTATAATTCTATGGATGAATATGCAGCTGATAAGTTATAGTTCTTGAAACACTTATATGATTTTGATGAAAATGATGATATTAATACGTTTACCGCCAAACTTACTGGTAAGAATAAAGGTAAGAGAAGGTATGCAGAAGCTACTGACTATGCTGATAGAGTTGCAGCGGTATTCAGGAGTTTCAAGGACGGTGGTATTATAAAGTATTAGTAGGCAGGAAAAGTACTTAGTCCTCCAGAAAAGGCAAGATAGAATTTATCTAGTAAATTTCCAGTTAATTGGGAAAATTCTGATTGGCTACATAACTACTTCTCTAAGAACTTAGGTTATAATACTTCTTTAAGTATATTATCTTCTATTCTTCCTGAAAGCGGGGCAGACCCTCACAAAAAGTAGCTTAGAGGAGGGCCAGGAAGAGGGTTAGTCTAGTGGGGATTTGGTACCGACAGATATAACCATATGAAATCATATAAGATGAGAGGATCAGTACAAAAGGGAATAGACCCAGAACTTCAACGACAAGCAGAATATATAGTTAACACTGTTAAGAACGAACAAAAAACTGGAGAAGGCTTATGGCATCATGGAGGAACAGGGTCTGGATACAAAAGTGCTGAAGGTGCTAGAAAGGTATTTATTAATGCAAGAACTCCAGCATCCGGTAAGGCAAGAGCTTTTAGTCTCGGCTATGTAAGACCTAAAGGAGGAATAGAAGAAGCCACTAGAAGAGCTTCTTACGTAAGTTCTCTAGATTCAGTTTATAATTCTAAATATAAATAATGGATAGAGTAAAGGTAAATGTAGGCGATAAGACATATAATTGTCAAATTGCCAAGACAGAAGAAGATAGAAAGAAAGGTCTAATGGGAGTAGAAAATCTTCCTCCCGATGAAGGTATGCTAGAAGATACTTATTATTTTGTATATAAGCATGAAAATAAGATAAATGGCAAATGCTACATAGGGATAACTTGCCAAAACAACCCAAAAAAACGATGGTAGAACGGACTGGGTTATAAATCTCAATTTTTCTATAGGGCTATAGAAAAGTATGGATGGGATAACTTCGATCATATTATACTACACGAAAAGTTATCTGAAAATCAAGCAAAGTGCCAAGAAATGTTTTGGATTAAGCTTTATAAAAGTGAAAATATAAGCTATAATGCCACCAATGGAGGGGATGGCAGTCGAGGGATTCCTATGCCTGAAACTACTAGAGAAGCATTAAAAAAGGCTAATACTGGAAGGATTTGTTCCGAAGAGACCAAGAAAAAGATAAGTAAATCAGAAAAAGGGAAGCGCTGTAGTGAGGAAAATAAATAGTTGTATAGAGCTTTATATACAGGAAGAAAACTTTCTGAAGAACGTAAAGAAAAAATAAGATTACATAATAAACAATCTAAAGCTGTTGTTCTTTTAGATTTAGAAACAGGAGAAGAAAAAGAATTTTCATCTGCGAGATAGGCATCTCTATGGTTAGAACTGGATGAATCTGCGGTAGGGCACGCTATTCGAGATAACTACCTATTAAAAAACAAAAAATACAAAGCGTATAGAAAAAATGGAGCAAGTTAAAGTTAACATAGGGAATAAGTCTTATATATGTGATTTATTAAAATCTGAGGAGGATAAAAGACGAGGGCTTATGAATATAGATTATCTTCCCCCGGATAGAGGAGCCTTATTTGTCTGGGAGGATGAAGATACTAGAGAAATGTGGATGAAAGATACTAAAATACCTTTAGACTAGATAGCCATTAACGATAATGATGAAGTAGTCTTAGTATATAAGGCTTAGCCAGAAGATGAAACTTTAGTTCCGTTCATGAACGCTAAGTATATTCTAGAAGTTAATTAGGATTCTGGTATTGTAGAAGGAGATGATTTTGAAATAGACGACTCTGAAGATTATGACAAATATGTTATGAAGGTGCTTGCTCCAGATGGTACTACTTAGATGTATCTCTAGGGAGGTGAAAGAATCGTAAGTAGAAAAGAAACAAGAACTCTCATTAAGAAAGCTAAAAAGGCTTACGAAAATAAAGACAAAGATTATGATAAATATTGCAAATCTTTGGGCAAATATATATTTAAGGTATTAAAGGGTCAAAATACTCGTCCGCCAGAATATGTGGAAGTTCCGGAAGGAAAAGACAAAAATTCTAACGACGAAAATTAACAATATACACATCGTATCAAAAATTCTTGGTTATGAAGATCTTAATATGTAGTATTGAAGTACATAAGATAGATAGATAATTAGTGCATTAATTACATTTTAAATTTTTAATTTATGAAGTTAGGAAATAAGTTTTAGGCAGGAGGACCGATGCCTGCAGGAGCACCTGCTCCAGCGCCTCAAGGTGGTGAAGACCCAACAGCTATGTTACTTCAAGGAGCACAGCAAGCTGTTCAAGGACAAGATTGTGAAATAGCTATGCAAGTATGCCAAATGTTAATCGAAGCATTGGGAGGTGGAGGTAATCCACAGGAAGCTGCCCCACAGGAAGCTACCCCAGCTCCAGCAGAAGGGGAACCTGTTTACCGTAGAGGCGGTCGTTTAGTGAGACGTATAAACGCTTAACAAATTTAACACGTAGGGGTATATCTAAACTAGGTATACCCCTATTTTATTTTACAGGATAAATTATGGCAACACGAGTTAAATATAAATTTGGAGACGATGAGTTCGACTTAAAGGACTATATCCATAATTTAGAAACTAATTATCAATCCTATGTTGCAAGTAAGAATTGGAATGAAGGGTAGCAACAGGAGTTTAAAAACGCTTTTGATAAATATCTAACGGGATTGAAAGATTAGTTGTCTAATAACACTGGAAGATTTTATACAGATTATTCTGGAGCTATATTTGATAACAAAGGTGAGTTCAGTAACACTGATGATGATAATATAGACCCAGTTGGTTCTGAGTATTATTATAATAATAAGGGGTAGAGAATTACAACAGACGATTATAATTTACTTAGAAAAAGAAAATAGAAGAACTTTAATACTTTTTCTGCTAATAGGTAGGTAGCTACCTATCTTAATAAGGTAGGTATAGCACTAAGAGACTACTCTAAACAAAATCCGTCTAACAATTCTTCTAATGCTTTCAACTTATCTAAGCATGGCTTCGAAAAATACTGGATGGATTAGAATAATCCATCTGGAGGAGATTTTGATTTTGCTCCATATGTGGAAAAGGATTAGATAGGAGAAGGTGGGGTACGAGGAACATCTAACAGAGCAGCATATCTAAAAGAATAGCTAGAGAATTATATTAAAAACTTAGGTGACTATGACTTTTCTTCTACTACATTTAAGGACAAAGATACTTATTTAGCAAAATTAAGAGCAGCTATGGAAAATCTTGACAATGGATATAACCATGAGGATGCTATAGCGCTTAATTAGGCTGGTCTAAGTAGTAGTTTCTTAAACAACTTCTTTGGTACTGGAGAACAGTAGTAGAAATCTGAAGTAGAATAGGCAGCTGAATATATTGCAGCAGAATAGAAAAGACAATAGGATTAGGAAATTATAGACTAGGCTGCTAGAATGAAGGCTATGTCAGAGCTAGATTAGTGGGCTAAAGATAATTAGTTTCAACCTAAATACTCAGGAGTATTAGAAGGAGGTGATTACGATCCTGATGCTATATTAAGCATGTTAGAGAAAGACTATGCTGATATAGAGGGAGATGACAATAAAGTAAAAGCTTGGTTAAACTTTGAACAACTTCTTAAAGATATAAGAGAACCTATGATTGAAGCAGATGCTATCATTAATGGACAACCAGTATCTACAATAGAAGGTTCTAAAGCTGCAATGAGGAAATTAAGAGCTAATCTAGCTCAGAAGCTTAAATTTGCAGCACAAGAAGGATATATGAAAGCCTATGGAGATGAATATATTATTCCAGGCTCCGAGGATTATAGTAATTATTCTTTAATAACATATAACCCTGTTACTGGGGAATATAAAGACCAATCTGTTATACTTAATGAAAAACTACGAGAAGCTATGGCCTATGATTGGTATAAAAAGAATAAATCTGTTCCAAGTAATAAAAATGGAGGAGTCCTTTATTATTTATAGCAAGGTGGCTTTATGTAGAGATAGAGAGAGGTACGAAAACAAAGAGAGGAATAGTAGAAGTAGGAACAGACATAGTAGAGTACAAAATCCAAAGATGAAGATACTAGAACCCCAGAGCAAAGAAAAGCAGGAGAAAGAGTACCAAAGTCTGGAGAGTTAAGCACCATTGATAAAGTGAGAATAGGTAGTGCTATTGCAGACATAGGGTCTATTTTAGCAGCATTTGTTCCTGGATATGGGACTGCTGCTTCTGCTATAGCTGGATTAGGTAGTACTGGAGCTAATCTTTATGCAGATATATCCGATGATAGCGTGTCTGGGTGGTAGGCTGCTGGAAATGCAGGATTTGGCTTATTAATGGATGTAGCTGGATTAATTCCTGGATTAGGAGCTGTGGGGAAAGCTGGAAAGATAGCAAAGACTCTTAAATATGTACTACCTACAGCTTTAACTATATGGGGTGTATCTGAGAATGGAGGAGATGCTATAAAAGCCGCTAATAAATTAATGAACGGGCAGGACCTAACCGTAGATGATTGGAAAGCCTTATCGTTTGGACTGTAGACTATTGCAGGAGGAACTAGAGCAGTCAAAGGAAATAAGTCAGTAAATAGACAATTAAAGAATACTAAGGAAAAAGCTCCTTATAAAACAATTACTGCCGAATCTGGCAAAACCTATAAAGTAACTCCAGAACAATTTAAACAAATTACGTCTGCTACCACTTTAGAGGCACAAAATAAAGCCTTTAGAGAAGCTATAGGCTCTAGAAATTCGTCTGAACAGTTAGGAAGTAAGTTTAAAACTTCTAGGTGGGAGAGAGTAAGACATCCATTTACTGCGGAACCTAAAACTGGAGGAGGAGTTGATTATATTGACAGAAGCCTAGATATTTCTACAATGGAAAGAATCCCTTGGCAATTTAAGGTAAATAACGGCCAACTAACTCCTAGAAGACTATCTAATGAATGGTTATTACAAAAAACTGGTAGATGGACGTTTGGGGATCCAACCATTAATTGGTTTACGAGAAAAAACCCGCTATATAATAAATTAGTAGTTCCGTAGAGTTCTGCACCTACAGTAAGTACTCCTTAGATTAAATCTTCCATTCGCCCCGGTTCTGGGCCTAACATAAGATAGTTAAGGATGTGGAATAGGACACCAGGGTATGCTAGAGCACAAGGATACGGAAGGGATTTTGGAGTAGGAGACACAAGAAACAGTAGGGAAATAAGCTTAGGAATAGAATTTGATAAGTAGGGAGGTATTCTTAAGTACTAGGATGGCAATGTTCTTACCCCAACTGGTAGAGCAGGAGTAAGAAAAAAAGACACCTATACGTTTAATACAACTAATAGACTATAGTCCGTTCTTAATAAAATCAAAAAAGGCGAAATTACGGTTGATGACGCTAACGAGTTCCAAAGAAGACATTATACTATGTACTCTCAATGGACTTAGTAGCCAATGCAAGGATAGTCTGTAAGCTTATATTAGACTGATTATAATAATTAGGGATGGAATGATGAAATTATAGCTCCTGGATTTACTAATAACTATGATATCCAGTCTACCAATCCTACTAGTGGAGACTCTATAGTTGGAAATTGGACTATTGATGGAATCTACGACTAGATTACAGATGATAGAAGAGTTATGGCTAGAGATTCTGATTATAAGGACTAGGCATCTAGAGATGCAGATATTAAACTTGCAGAATAGGCTGGATTTGAGTATTATTTAGATCCAGAGACTAGATACTGGATGCTAAAAGAGAAGCCCAGAAAGGATGAAGGGTAGGTTTCTCCACCACGATAGGTGAGTGAGCTAGTTAAAAACGAACCAGTAGCAGAAGAAGAACCCATAGTAGAAAATTCTAAAGCCAACAATAATATTCTACGAACTATCTTAGGCAATCCTACTATTACATATGGACTTCCTAGGGCAGTATATGCCGACAGAATGAATAGAAGAATGACAGACTTGGCTAAAGAATCAGTAACTCCACTACTAAAAGACCCATTCTAGGTACATCGTTATACTAGGAGTGACTTAGATGCAGAAATGTAGGGAGAGAGAAATTACGCAGATCTTAGAAGGTTGGCTAGTAGACCTATTACTTCTGATGGAAGTCTGTAGACTGCTACACAATTACAAGCGGAAGTTTAGGGACAAGAAGCTAGAACAGCCGGAAAAGAAAAGAGTAATCAGACTTAGCGACAATATGATGAATTAGCTTGGCAACAAGAAAAAGAAAATGCTGCTAACCGACATGAAACGGCTATGTTTAATAGAGCATAGTAGTGGGGAGCTGACCAAGATAAGAGTAAATTTGAATAGGCTTACTTATCCAAAAAGTTTAACATTTGGGATACCTTTGGACAATAGTTAGAGTTTGAAGCTAGAAGTAGACAGTAGGAGTCCAAGGCTATAGCTGATCGTTTTGCTTATTCAGATATTCAAAATGCGGTTAACTCAGATCCTAATAGATACGGAGCTGGACTTACGGAAGAAGAGTTAGCCTTACATAAAAAGTTATAGGCAGGAATAGCACCCTCATAGTTGATTTCTGAAAATAATAATAATGTTACTCTACTTTCCTCTATTAGATAGAAACTAAGTCAGGCGTAGCAAGCTCAGTTAAGTTAGTATTATAATATTAATCCTTCTAAATGGGCCGGAGTTAGATCTGCTCAAAAACCCTAGGAAATAATTATTACCAGAGCAGCGAGAAAAGGAGCAAAGTTAGCAAAGAATGGCTCCAAAATAGCTATCGCTGGAATAGAGGCCAAAACTGCAGATGCAGAAAGATTTTAGAGACAAATTAAGGATTGCATCGATAGAAATGAGAAAACTCTAGATAGATTATCCAAAAGTTTATATGGACTTATAAAAGCTTCAATGATAAAATGATACTGAAACTATAGCAAGGGGGGAATGCCCTTCCCCCTCTTGTTTCTTATCAACCAGTGACTGTTACTGGTAGGGCAACTGCTGAACCTACTGCTGAGTCTAATGGAGAGGTTTCAGATTTAACAGATAAAGACTTGTTAGATATGATGGAAAAATTAAATGGATTACCTAGTGATATAGAATTGTTAACTAATTCCTTATAGAATTTCTATATTGATTAGTAGTTTAGTCCCTTTCCTAATACTTCTAATATAGCATCTAAATACATGCAGATACTGAGTTAGCTAAAAGTTGCCAATTTTAATAAAGAATAGTTCGATAAAGCTCTAGAAATAGTAACCAAAAACGGGGGTCTGAATGAATTTGCTATTAATGATAGAGGACAATTATTCTGCATAAATTCCGAAGGAGACTTCAAACTAATGAGTATAGACGAACTAGAGGGGTCTGATTATCAACCTCTTACAAATTCCGAATTATTACAATAGCGTGCATATTCTCCATCTTAGGCATTTAGAAACGACATACTTAAAGTGGTGTCTAATGGTATTGGGATGGAAGCCATTAATAAGTAGATACAAGACGTTATATCTAAACTAGGAAAGTCGGAGTTTGGAACTGAAGGATATACGACTAAATAGGCTAGTTAGGTGTTAGGAGGAATAGAAATACTTAATTCAGCAATTTAGTAGGGAGCCTTAGACAGTGGCCTAACTAACTTGTCAGTGGATGGCCTATATAAGAGTAAGATAATTACTTCTAGTCAAGCTGCGCAGGCAGAGAATGCTCTGAGTTATATTTATCATACTCTTCCAGAAAACGCAAGAACTTTACTAAAATTAAAATCAGGTGGAACCGATGAAGGAGTTAAAGCTCTTTTAACTTAGTTAGTTACTTCTAGTACTTCTAGCAAATTTGACTTTAATCTAGATTTGCAAAAATCATCTACTAGCTCAAAGGATTCTTCAGGTACTAAGGATACAACCCCAGAAATGAGTCTTGCGGAAAACATTCAACGTGGAGGAGGTACTCCTGTAGCTATGCCGTTTAAGTACGGAACTATGGATACAATGATTACTGATGCGCGGATGTATCCAGTTACTAAGAAAAATGGGGAATCAATAGGAGGTAACGTTACATTATAGAAATTTACAGAAGATAGTTAGATTACCGGATTATATGATCTTACTTAGGTTACTTTTGGAGACCAAATAATTCCAACTTCAGGAATTAAGGATATTCTCGTCGAAGACCCAACTATTTACCATGCTTATTTACCTATTGACCAAGATTAGGCTAGCAAAGGTATTATAACACCCGACTTAAAAAGTGTAGCTAGATTAGAAACTGCTAAGGAAAAATTAAAAGAGTTAGGTATAGAGTCAGTAGAGAATGTTAAAACTCCTCAAGAAATCGAGGCTGTTAATCAAGTATATGCAGAGCTTAAATTACCTCCTGTAAAATTAGAGGATGGCAAATTTACTCAATATTATAGACAGTTTGGTATTTTACAAGGTGATGCATTTAGTAATGCTTTCTCTGACCCAGATGCAGTAATTCTTGGGGACTCACCAATGCTGCACAACGTGGAAGAAGAGAATATAGCCCAAGGTATATTCGATTTAATTAAAGGACCTAACTCTAAGGAAAAGTACGATCATAGAGGTGCATTCGATATGCATATATGGGGAAAACCTAACCATCAGAGTATATTTAAAGGGTTAATATTCTTACCATTGAAGACTACTGATAGGAATTACGGAAAAATGGTTGCAGGTAATGACATTACAGAGAAGGAAGCCATAGAAAATCAAATGAAATATCAATAGGAACAGAGATTAAAGAGCACAACAATTGTTAGAGGATAGTTATGATTCCAGAATAGAAAGAAAATGATTGGATTGTTGGAATATTAGGAAATCCATAGTTGTCTACAGCTGATTTAAAGGCAGCAGGATTTTCAGCAGATAATACTTCTCTACTAAATGAGAGTGAGTATTTAAAAAGTCCCAAAATTACTGACAATCCTATATTTAAGAACGAAAACGGGGAATTTGATAAGACCAAATTTCACGACTTTTATGAACGAGCATAGTTGACATACAATATATTATCTAATGATACCTACTTAGATAAAATGCTAAAAGATTAGACTACCTTTAGTTTTGATGATTGGTTAGTTCCTATAGACTAGAGGTAGAAAGCAACAGATATGGTTACATACACAAAAACTCCTAACCCTAATAGAACTAATACTAGCCTCGTAAGATTAGGAGTTACTGATAATCCTAGATGGTCTATAAGTGAATTAGCACAGAGGGAAAAAGTAGCTGCCAATCCAGTAGAAGCAGGAGATGACTACTCAAAAATTATCTGGCACGAAGCCCCTAATGATTCTTGGACTACTGATTTTTTCGATACTAGAGTACTGGCTACTTATGATAATGATGGAGAACATATTGATTTAGTGACTGGGGAAAAAGTATAGCACAAAAAGGGTGACTATAAATTGAATGAGAATGGAACATACTACTATGAAAATCTGGATGGCCGAGACATTTATGGTAAGCAAGTTCTTAATAAGATGAATACTCTAACTAAGGATGGTTCTTGGATAAATAATTATGATTTCTTTGACTCTGATGATTTAAACGAAAAAAGTGTTGGAGGAACTATAATGAAGAATCTAGCTCTGGTAGGAAGTATGTTTATTCCATATGTAGGACCTTGGATAGCGGGAGCTAGCGTTGCTACTTAGCTGGTAGGACTTGCTGGAACTTTAGGTAAAATGCTAACTGGAAGTGATTCTCCCACATTTTCAGCCATGGAAGGCTGGTCAAAATCAGTTAATAGGCAGACTGCCAAATCTTAGTTTGCACAAGAAAATACTTGGTGTTGGGAAAATTTTATCTCTTTAATTGGAGATGTAGCAGGTTAGTTGAAGGAACAGAGATTCCTATTTGAGTTCGCTCCAGCCTTATTTAAGAAAAGCTCTGCTGTCACAGCAGAGGGATTGTCACAAGCTGGTAGAGAGAAGTTTATAGCAGAACAAATAGATAAATACAAAGATATAAATAATCTAAAACTAGCCTAGCTAATAGAGGGAGGGGCTACTCCATAGTAGCTTAGTGCTTTTAACACTGCAGCTAGCCTAAATAAATTTAGAGCAGAAGCAGACTATGACAAATTTGTGTAGGCTTACTAGAAAATAGGGTCAGTGCTGTCCAAAGGATATATGACTGCGGTTACAGTAGCTGATACTTATGGAGAAGCTAAGTCAGAGGGTAAAGCCACTGACTTTGAAGCTACTATGCTAACTTTAGGTTACGCGGCAGCAGAAGCGGCACTATTAAACACTGGAATAGGAGAGTGGATATTGCCTGAGTTAAAAGGAGAAGGATTAAAGAGAAGAAAAATTATAGAGGCATTTGCGAATGCTCCTAAAGAAATTAAGAATAGCGTCCCTGATAGAGCTAATAAGAAATAGTTAGCTAAGTATTGGTTTAAAAAAGGAAAAGAAATAGCTACTGACGTAATGTCTCTTGGAAAGGGCACCCTTGGGTCAGCAGTATCTGGTGGACTAGGAGAAGCTATAGAAGAAACTACCGAGGAACTGTTGGCCGACTTCTCTAAATCTTGCTATAATGCTGTGTAGTACTTGCAAGGGGACGAAGGTCGCATGAGCGCTTGGGATAATATGTTTGACCGATATGCTATGTCTTTCTTAGGAGGAGCCGTAGGTGGAGGTCTAACTGCACTAGGTACAGACTTTAAACTGAATAGATAGGATATTACTCCTGAAGCTGCCCGTTAGCAACTTGTATATGACTTAAGAAATAACAAGAAATAGGATTATATAAAGACTTTAGAAAAGATGGAGATAGCTAATCCATATCTCTCCTTTGAAAGCGATGGAAAATCCTTTAAACCATCTTCTAAAAGCGTCAGAAGTATGGATTAGGATGTCAAGAGAGCGTTTGTTTAGCAATTAGACATTTATGATAATATTATAAAAGCTGAGGGATTAAAAGTATCTGACCAGTCTCTACTAGATACTTAGATATTTAAAGATGTAGCTCTGCAGGGGCTTTAGAATTCGACAGTTTCTTCTTTATTTTTACAGGACTTTAATAGTATAGTATCTAACATATTAAAAACTTAGGAATCTATCCAAAACATTAATAATAAATACAAAGATTCTGATAAAAAACTAACAGACGAAGATAATAAAGAAATTGTTACACTAACTAAGGAATTAAACGATCTTAGGCTAAAAAAAGATAAGTATCTAGATGGTTCTTTAGCTATGGACTACATTTCTAAGGCAATGTTTGACTTAACTCCGGGATTTAGTGAGTACTATAGTAATTCCTTGTTCAAGGATTATGTTAAGCAGTAGTATAAGAAAAATATAAATGATTTATCTAGCGAAGATTTGAAAGAGGCTAGGGCTAAGTTTGATAATTGGAAGCAGACAGACTATAAGAATAGAATATCTGATATTACCCCTATATACTTAAACTGGGCACGAAATTCTGGATTATTTATACAAGAGTATGCTAAAAATTATGACTCTATTAGGAGAAACAGGTCTATTTACGATTTAATTAAGAGTACTCTGAAGAGATAGGATCAATTAAATGCAGGTGCTTACACAGAGGAAAATAAAATAGATTAGGCTGCTGACTTAGATGCTTTTATGGATGCAGTATAGTCAGAATATCAGACTAGTAAAGCTGGGGCTACTTTAATTTTTTCTGGAAATAATGAGACCTTGAAACAATAGCTATTAGAATTATCTTAGAATAAAAAAGGAAACAGTTAGAAGATTTCGGACCTAATTAACCGAGAATTATCATTTAATCTAGATAAATACTTCCAACAGTTTAAGACCTCCTCTATTAATCCAGAAATAAAGCACGAGATACTAAATTCATTATAGGCTCTAAAGGAGTGGTCAGGGAAGCAACAACTGCCCGTCCGTGATATAAATATATCGAATATCTTAGAGGAGTTTGATAACTATGGATATAACGGAATAAACTCTAATACTAAAATCTCTGAATTAAAAGCAAAGGTTTAGGCTATGGACTTATTAGGTATACTAGGAAACGCTGATACACTTATTGCATATGCGGAGAACTAGGGACTATAGAATCCAACTCTACAAGATATAGAAAATATCTAGAAATAGTTTGGAGTAATAGATAGCAATATAGACTTATATACAAGGGAAATAAACAATTCTACTTATACAGATGCTATTTAGTTTGTATAGAATCATATTTAGGCCAATTCCCAAAAGGGAAATTTAAACATATCTGAGCTTATAGAGAAAATTAACTTTATCCTAGATGAAAATAGAGGTGATATAAGTGGTGTTAATTTTGATGAGGTAATAGGTCAGATAGACGATGCAGTAACTTCTATTAATTTTGCCAAAGGGTTAGTTTTGGGAGCACAAACATCTACTGATGGGGCAGACATTGGAAATCTTTTAGGATATAACAAAACTCTTAATGAGATAGCTAAAAAGAACAGAGTCACTGATTGGGAAGCACTTCCAGAAATAACTATGGAGGATGCAGCCATCATTAGTTAGGATTTAGATTTGATAAAAAATAAGCTAATTTAGGCGAAAGCTATATATGCTATAAATTAGGGGAAAAAGCTAAACTTAGTTAACAATACAGCAATTAATAAGAACTTTATCGAGTATAACAGATTATCAGACTTTATAGTTAATATAGGCGATGATTGGAAAGAAAGAGACAGGCTGTAGGATGCTATTAACAATGCATTAACTCTGAAAGAGTTTGCTCCAACCAGAAATCAAAAGGGAATAAGTGCCTAGTAGAGAGATTCAATTGAATTAGAAAGAGTCGCTATATCTGATGCTGTTCATGACTTTTTCCAAGCTAATGAAGATCTAATTAAGCAAGGAAAACTAAAAGACTTATTTAGAAAAGGGTTTGACTTATATAGTTCGACTAATCAGATAATTAGTTAGAATACAGAAGCATTAGAGGATTAGAATTTTGTATATTGGTTGGCTAGTAGAGCTGCTTTAAAGCAATCAGATTTTCTTAAAAAGTTTAAAACTGTAATAGATGGAGAAGTAGCTCCTCTTCCTACCCAAGAAGAATCTATATTTTAGGGACTAGCAGAGGTTCTAAATGGCGATATGACTACCTAGTTTATGGAAGCGTTTAAATAGGCTGCTATAGAAAACTTCTAGGAAAGTAGTGATACTATTAAGGAGGACATTCTGAGAAATAAACTTGGGGTAAATACTGCTGAAGAGATAAGAAAATTTATCAATGATAACTAGATAGTAAATGAAGACATTATTCCCAAATTCGAGAATATATATCTAATAGAGGGCATCCCAGGAGCAGGTAAAAGTTAGGCAGTTAACTATTATATAACTAAAATGCTTCCAAAAGAACTATTGGAAAATAGCTGGTTTGTTCATAATAGTTAGAAGGCTGCCGATGAATAGGTCAAAAAACTTGGACTTAAGAAAGCATTCTCGAAAAATCCCTTTATGACTACAATTTACTCTAACTATAATACTAGTAGGGATACTAATAAATACGGATATAGATTATATGATAAGGAAGATTGGATTAAGGACTCTACTGGTAAGATTGTATATAAACATCAATCAGATGACATTGCTCCAGAAAATGTTCCATCTTTGATTATTATTGATGAAATATCCCACTACGATGAAGCTGATTTATCTCTGATAAACGACTTTGCTAAAAAATATGGAATAACTGTTTTAACTGCTGGAGATTTTGACCAAAGTTCAAGCAAGGCTATGGTAGAGAGGTATGAAAATACTGAATTACAACTGAGTCCAAAAAGGTCTTTCTTCAAACACGCGCCAAAGCTGGGAGTTAGTATGAGAACCTCTAATTCTCAATTAGACAAAACTTTAGCATCCTTTAGAACTACAGATGAAAACGATGTTGTACAGACATACTACTACGAGTAGCCCGGAAATTTTACAGGAGCTAAAGTAGTTTTTGATAAAGATGAGGCTAAGACTACTATTGACAATATTATGTCCTAGGTATCTGATAAAGATAAGGTAGGACTTATTTATTATGATATGGAGTCTCCTTTATATCAGTATATGAATGAAAAGTATAATGGAAGATTCGAAGCATTTAGAGGTACAGCAGCATAGGGGTTAGAAGGCAGGTTTTATATAGCTGATTTTACTGGAAGTGATGAGCTTAGCAGAAAGAAAGGTTTATATACAGCTATAAGTAGGGCAGAGTAGGGAGCCTTAGTTTATGGTTCTGAACTTACTAAAATCAAATCTAACAGAGAAAACGTTGTTACTATGTCTTCATTTTCGAAAGCTGGTATTGCAAGATTTTCTGAAAATAGAAAAAAATTCCTGGAACAAAATTATCCTGAAAGTGTTAATCTAGTTAAAATTGATAGATAGGGCATTAAGACTGTAATAACAACTCCTCCTCCTACTAAAGTACCTCCACTAATAGCTACTCAGGATGAGTTAACTCTTCCTACTAATTATGGAGAAAAAACTGTAGAAGCGTTAAACGAAAAGTAGTCAGAATAGCCTATTCCAGAACTAGGAGAAGATTTTGTATATCTACTACATTCCCACAATACATTTGAGTTAGGAATGAAGGAAAAGGACGGAAAATTAGTATTTGAAGATGAAATTTCTAGATATAGATACAGAATTGATAGTGCTATAGGACTAGCTAAAATATTTGAACTAGACTGGAAAAATCCGGTAAAGGACGCAGAGTTCTACAAAAATATTATAAAAGAAGTTAGAGGTTATTTATTTACTAGTACTAGTAAGCCAGACCTAATATTAGCACTAAGCTCTGTTTTTAATCCAGATGAGAGTAATCCTAACTTGGAAGTAACTAATGTTGAATTTGGGTTAATGTCGGCCCCAAATATTAGTGCTAGAAATTCTGACTAGAAATGGGGCTACGGATAGGATGCAAAACAATTTGGCATTTTTGACAAAAGCAATGATGAGAGAACTATAGGCAATGCTAACCCATCTGAAGAATCACAACACATAAATAGGAAAGCTATTAATGCTATTATTACACTAGCAAACGGTAAACGAGTTGCGATTCCGTTGTTTACTTTGGGCAATTTAGAAACCTATACTAGAAATCCTACTTCAGAAATAGGAATCAAGCTAAAAGCATTATTTGAATAGAATCCAGATCCATATAACTTTCATAAAGCTATTCTATAGGATGAAGAGCTTTCCAAAATACCAGAAGTAGCCAATTTAGCTACCCTCTTTTTATTTACAAATGGTGGATATTTTAAGATAGATAACGAATCGTGGATTCCTTCCAAAGGATTAAAAAATTGGGGTATTTAGGTAAATCAGAATGCTATATCTGGAACTAAGTTTGAATTTAATGGAATTACTTCCACTATATCTGAAGCTTAGGACTATTCTGGATTTATATTCTCTAAGGGAGTATATACTTCCATGTAGGATTTAAGTGATGCTAATGGAAATCCTATTAAATTTGCAAATAAAGGCCATGCATTTATACTAGTCACCTAGAATCCGCTTTTAAGTAGTGATTAGTTAATGCGGGAGCAGTATGAACGATAGTTAATAAATCCTAATGAGAATAAAGAGGTCACTCTTGTTTACGTGGTTCCTCCTAAAGTACCTGTTGAGGATTACCTAATAAACTTAAGAAACCTAATAAAGGAAACTGATTCAGATAAAAGAAAAACTATTAAAAAACTTGGAAGTCGTTTAACTTCTTATTAGATTTGGGATAAGCTTCTCCCAGAGCTAAAAAGTAACAACCCATTATTTAATAACTTAGAAGACGAACTAAAAACAAAAATAATAGAAACAGTTGAAAGACTTTAGTAGCTAGAAAAATCCTCTCCAGAGCTATTAGTTAATGAGGTATCTACAGAAGAAACCTGGAAAGGGACAGGTAAACCTACATAGAGTATTCAGTAGCATCTGAATTATGCATTGTTGAAATGCTATATTGATGCTCATATTAGTAATGTCCTACTAGATAAAGTAAATGAACTTGCTAATATTTTGCGAGAAAGAGGAATGGGAGAGTTTTATTACTCTACTAAGTTTAAGGAAAAGATACCTCCAAAAGATTAGGTAATGGTTTAGTTAGAATCTGACAATTATACTATTAACGGTCTTCCATTTACTATAAATGCTAAACTTGATTCTAGCTTATTTAGCTAGAATAAGGATTTCAATACTATAATAGAATCTTTTGTAAATAAAATAATTCCCGCGAACGATAAAATTCCTAGAGACTATTCAAGTGATACCTTCGGGTTTATAAATCCCAATAGTTCTCAACCGAAGAGAGATACGTTTAGTATAGAACCTAATTGGTATAATATAAATCAAATAACTATTTCTGGAGAAGGCATCTCCGTAGATGGTAGAATTAAAAATTTTACTCCTGAGTATGTTGATAAACTAAAATCCGCATTACTAATTAATGGTAAGATACCTACCTCAAAAGAAATTTTTGAATTATATCGACCTTACCATTTTGACTAGATAAATCGAACAAATGCTGATTTAATGTATAATAATATTATAGCTTATTTATCTGGAGATGCTGTACTCCCTGACGGTTATAACATTTATAACATGATATAGGGAGATGTAAATCGTACAATGAATGAGTTTAACGCCAGAGATAGTAAGTCTAAGTATTTCTTCAATACTGCTAGTGATAGAGTATTTAAGGTAGAGTTTTCTGAGGATTAGATTGATAAGGCAGGACTAGAGAAATTTATATTAGATACATCCATTAGAACAGATGAATACAATCTAGGAAATAGTTTAACTCTAAGAATTAATAGGGAGAATCAGACAGCCGAATTAATAAAAGAAGCGTCGTAGGGACAAGATTCTTCTATGTATGACGAGATGTTCTTAGAGGATGGTTCTCCGATATATAACCTGTTTAGTAACATTGGTTATATGTCAGAATTTCTAGACTACTAGGGAGCATATGGCTGGAATACAGTTTCAGAAATGTAGGGTTCAGAGGTAGTTGACGAACTAACTAACATATTCAAGGCTATGCCAGATAATGATACAAATAAAGAAGAATTAAAATAGTTATTGAATTATTTAGCTCAAGATAATGAATATTGTACAAATATATTTAGAAACATATGATTTGTGACTATAAACAAAAGTTTAAAACTGATTTTGGTAAACTTATTAAAAGTCTAGAGAATTAGAGTGCAGAGCAGATACGCTCTGCAGCTCTAGATTATCTAAAAGCAGCGAAACAAAATGCACAAGATGCTGGGTATTCCAGTATTAATGATTTCCTATCCGACTGGGCAAAGTTCGTAGATTGGAGATTGGCTAAATCAGGAATAGAACCAATAGGTTCTACTACTATCCAGAAAATACTCTTAGGTGAAAATGAAGACATTTCAGAATAGGTAGTTACTACAGCTAGTATTGATATAGATTACTCTAAAAACTAGGTAAATAGTGACTTTCTGAATTAGATATATAATGGAGCTGACGAAGTTAAAAATAGTGCACTAAGGTAGATTAACTTTAACCTATGTAACTCTATGATATTTAATCGAGACAATGGGACTATAATTAGAGGAGATAGAGAGTTAAATAAAAATCTTAGAGAATACTAGTAGACATTGTTCGATATAGTATATAATTTCCTTTAGAAGAAGGGAAGAACTCTTCCTGGAAGGACTCTTATGTACGAAGATGGAAAGTATACTAGAGCCTTTGAGTACTTAGCCCCTCTCGCAGAGGATGTATTCAATAAATTTGATAGAAAGAGGTTAATAACTGAGTTTAGCTATTAGACAGACTCTCTCAAAGCTTTTAACGCATATTAGACTCTGGCACACTTTGACGAGTTTTTACTACATATTTTTGGAGATACAATAAAGATTAAAGATAGAGATACTAAATTCACAGATTCTGACAAATATACCTTATCTTCTAAAGCTACAGCTATGTTCTGGGCTAATAATGAGGAAGACGATATAGATTTATCAAAGTCAATCAACAATTTGTCTAGAATACTAGTTAATTCTACTAGGCTTTATGACTATAATTCCGGCACTCTTATTCCAGATACTTATTTGAATTTTGGATAGTTTACTGTATTAGTTAGTAAATTAAAGGATTTATCTTCTAACAGGCCCTTAACTAGGGGAATTCTTCTTAATGAGGTCAAAGCTAGAAAAAGAACTATTCCTTTAGACTCTATTAGTAGCGAATCTGCTGATTTTATTAAATCCCTAGGAACAAGCGCTACTTTAGCTACATTAATTAATAAAACGAGGTTATATCCCAGAGAAGCTTTTACTGCTATATTCGAATTACTAACTAGTTAGGACTTGAAAAATATTTTTAAGCCAATAGCTAATCAATTTACTTTAGAAGAAAGAAACGTACTTATGTCTTTGGGAAAAGAACTATTCAATAATTAGGGAAATTCTTTAAGAAGAGTGTAGGACTTAGAAGGATATTTCGATTGTGATTATTTCTCTACCTTATTATAGACATCTGATACTACATGTATTGTTAAAAATAGTCAATACTCTATAGATGCTGTAAGTGGTAAGATGGTATTAAAATCTTTATTAAGCTCTAATATTAATTAGATATAGAGAAGACTTAACGATACCTTAAATACTATGAATACTCCGGAAGGAGAAGTGCCGTATAGTCCTTCCTATGATAAGTCAGGATTTAATTTCACATGGAAAGGTAAGAATGTAAATATTGATAATGTAGGTAGAGTAACTATAGATAAGATTCCAATAGAAAATGCAACCATAGAATAGCCAGTAGAGTTTTTAGACTCAGTATTATTCTAGAATTTTACTAATAATCCAAAGTATTTAGATAATTTTGTGTTTATTACTGGTCTGTCTAGATAGTAGGCAATAGCCTAGTTATTTAGATTTGGGGCAGAATTATTACATGGTCAATTTGTGTTGAAGAAAATAAATGATGCATTATCTCAACCTAGGAGAGTTGATGAAGAAAAGTTGACTAAATTAGAAAGAATTTAGCAAATTGCGAAGAAATATTATCCAGTTGACTACTATGGAGAGCCTAAGGTGAGTCAAGCCTACTCTACTATCGATATTGTTCCCAGCAAACAGTTAACTACTCTGGAATAGCTTGCTGAGGCTAGAGCAGTAACAGATGGTGCTACTTCAGCTACTTCAGTGAAGGATTCTACTGGAAGAACATTGGCAACTAATTCTCCCAGTAGACTTTTATCTACCTATGAAATGTAGATGGAAAGTATCAGAGATAACCCCAGTTGTCCAGCGCATAATTTCTCTATTGTACAGGACCCATATACTTTCGTCAATATCTATACTGTTAGAGAACTAAAAACGTAGGATGGAGAATATAAATTGTTCAACTAGCTAAGTTCTAGGGAATTTTTGGAATCAGCTATTACATATGACCTAATTTAGCCCTTAATAGGATTAGAAACAGGGAAAAATAATCTTTCTAGTAAAGGAATCCTACCTATAATTCCTTCAGTAAATTCCGATAAATCCACAGTAAGTAAATTATTAGTTAACTTAGACCATGAGGTTAAAAAGATGGGATATTCGAGTATAGAAGAATTTATTTCGTCTACTAACAATGAACCTTTACTATAGTATATAAATAAAGAACTTGGAGACTATTATAGTAAACTGATAACTAAGTTAAATAATGACTTTAAATTGTTTACTAACAGTCCTACATATAATAGAGTATTTGGAGATTTCGTGTTAGAATATACCCCTGAATCCTTGTAGTAGTTTAAAGATAAGGCTAGAAGTGAGGAGACATTTACAAGTTATAGAAAATTAATTGATACCATAAGTAGAGAATCTGGAGTTAAAATAAACGAGGAATTACACTTTGTGTTTGCTAAGGGAGGAGAGTTATTTTTTAATAACTCTATTATTGCTCTCGCTAGGCGCTATAAAAATACAAACAGACTTGGATTCTTCCTCCAATATAAGAATACTGAATTATTAACTTCTTTAATAAATAGTAAAGTAGTTATAGATTTAGATACTAAAACTTAGAATTGGTTCAAAAAGAACGAATTGGGGCAGTGGATTAGTGATTCCGGAACTCTAATATTTGCCAAGTATAAAGACGAATAGGGAAATATTCATGATATTATTAGTGAGGCAGATTTTATTTAGCTAGGAATTAATAAGTTTGACCCGCACTCTTTAGTTGAAACTGTAGTACTAAATCCTTTGCTATCTAAATATAATGCACTCAATTATCTATATAGTTAGGAATTTCTGTTATCTACTGTAGGAAGTCATGTTAATCATCCTAATAAGAAAGCGAATCAAATAGACTTCAACAACTTTGAAGCT
Organism: Bacteroides sp.; assembly: GCA_019414725.1. GTDB lineage: Bacteria > Bacteroidota > Bacteroidia > Bacteroidales > Bacteroidaceae > Phocaeicola. The sequence goes on along the minus strand of DXLM01000001.1, from coordinate 80,993 downwards.
ATTATGAACGACGAAGCCAATAGATATTAGGCATAGCATAAACGTAACGTATCCATGACTGCAGCTATGCATGAATATTTACTAGGGCAGCTCACTGGTGTCCCTACTAATGCTAGAATAGCAGTTACATAGGATATTAACGATTATGTTTGTAATATTCAAGGTGATAATACAGCAGTAAAACCTTTTGATGGTTCTACCTTTGTAAATCCATTTATGGTAGTATTGGAGAATAACTCTTTAAATGGGGAGCGTTCTGGAATACACAAAAAGCCTTTTATACATTTTTATGATGAAACTACTGGAACTGGTGGAATTATCAAAACGGCAGGCTTCGGATTAACTAATAGTTGGCTTAAGAACTCTCCATTTAATGAAAGAATGATGAAGAAAATGACAGATATTGTTTGGTCTGATTAGAATGGAGAACCTATTTACATAGACATAACAAGGAGATATTAGGGCTAGTAGGGAGAACCTGATATTGACTATGGAAATATTTATTATACTTCACCTATCAAGAATCCAAATACTGGAAAATGGGAACGTTAGTATAATTGTATAACTAAAATAGAATACTTAGGCAATGGTTCATATAATTTATATGAAACAATTGCTGCAAAGAACGGAAAACTGTTAGGAGTCCCCTAGCTAAGAAGAGTAGATGGCATAGATACTAATTACAAAGTATGGAAGTATATTTTCCAAGGAATAAACAGCGTAAGTCTGAATGAAAATGGATAGCTTGCTGGATACAAAAACTTCGGAGAATAGTCTATATATAATACTGTTAAAGCTATTAATAGTTGTGGATTTTTGTTAAAAGGGAATAAGCCCCTAGATTAGAATAATTTTTATTAGCCCATGAAGCACTCTGATATTCACTATCTTGTGACTGAGGGGGCTATTAAATAGGGGGCTGCCAACTATAATACCAAAAGTATATACTATGACAGTATTCCATTTAATAGCTATTCTATATAGCTAGCATAGGCAGGAATCCAGTTAGACAAAGAACATCATGCTGATGACTCTGAAATATCAATGATGACACAGGTGGTAAGTGCCTGCGCAGCATTAGGATATACTTGGGATGAATCAAACAAAATGTATCAAGCTCTATATTCTTTAACTAAATAGGGGATAGAACCCTTAGTAGACTCTCTTAGAAAGGAGTTAGACCCTTCTGGAAGTAATACCGAATTTTCAAAGACTTTAGCTAATCTTTTAGTTAAGTAGCTTGCTAACGGTAATAAAGCAAAAGACGGAATTATTATGGATGTAGTAGCAAACCTTATAGATAAGTATAAAAGAGGAGAAGAAATAACTGATGATGATATTAGGAAAAACCCTATCCCGGTAAGCGATCCTGTATTGTATAATAAAATAGGATCTATGCTCTCTTCAATACTTACTAAATCTGCTATTAAATTAAAGTTTAAGGGAATTTTGTCTGTGCTAGTACCGTCTCACGAGACTATAAAACTATACGGAGGAAAGCTAAAATCAGAATTCGTAAATTTTGAGGAAGAAATAAAAGAGTTATAGGCTTAGTAGCCAGTTATTGGAATTTAGGATGTTTAGATGAATAGAACCTATTTTGTAGTTGATGCTGAAGGAAATACTATAGACAAGGTTCATGTACAAGGCCCAGTTACTGGTAAGGATGTATATGGAGATCCCTCTTTAAAGTATATTGGATATTACGATTTAAAGAGTTTATATCCTAATAATTTATTTATAGAAGATATAATTGATGGAAGAAATCTGGGGTCATATTTCTTTACTTTCATTGGAAGTGATGGAATAAAGTATAATATGTATGATTTGGCAGATTCTTATAATATATATATACAGTAGGAAGGAGCCTCTAGAAAAACACTTCAGGAAGCTCTGAAAAATGTAAAAGAGGGAGGGATAGTAAAAGTATTTACTGGAAATGAATATAAAGATGTAGTCATTAACAATTTGCAAGTATAGCCTTATGAAGTTATAATGCCCAAAACAATGGCTTCACAGTTAGGACTTACTCCAGAAGATTCTGTAGATTCTCTACTAAGAGACCAGAACATATTCAAAAAGAAATTGATTAAAAATCTAGCTATTGGAATTACAGATGAGAGAGCCTATACTGTAGCTCTAAAGAGGTTAAACGGACAACACTTTTATATATTAAGTAAGTAGTAGTTTAATAAACTCCATCCAGAATTAAAGAAGATTTAGACTTATCCACCAGAAGTGGATGCAATTTCAGGAAAGATATACTAGACCGATATTAATGGAGAAAGACAATACGAATTACCCTCATTAGAGGATGATACATATACTATTGATGGATAGTAGGTTATTGTAACCGATAACGTAGGCTTCTATTTAGATGCCTTTAACTATAACATTCCTTAGGTATCTAGTAAAGTTGATTCAGTATAGTTAGGTAAGATACTTCGACACAAATCTAAAAATAAATCTTTTAGAAGTTGGATTAATACTGTTGGTAAGGATATTACTATAGCTAGGCATAGAAATCAGTAGCTAAGCAATATAGAGATAAATCAAGAAGGAAATTTCGAAAGTAATGGGCAATTAGTAGAAGCCTAGACTTTAAACATTATAAACTACTTAGGAAATGAATTATATACTTCTTTCAAAAAGTCTTTAGATATAATAGCTGCACGTATTCCGGCGCAATCAATGTAGTCGTTTATGCCTATGAAAGTCGTAGGATACGAAGATTTTGATATAAATACAGCATATGTATCTACTCACCAAATATGGTTATAGGGTTCTGACTACGATATTGATACGGTGTCTCTATTAACTTTTGAACTATTAAAAAATGGAAAATTTGCAGGATGGTCACCTTACTTTGACCTTTCTTCTGAAGAGTCTTTAAGAATATCAACTGGGCTAAACTACCCAACTGGAGAAAAGATTAAGAGAATAAATATCAGAGAAGCAGTTGAACATGAGGAAGGAGTAGGAGACGGAGATAAATTTGCATCTTATATCGTTAACTTATTTTCTTCATATGATTTTAAGATGGTTAATAATATGCCAACTCTATTTGAAAGAGATGATACCTTATAGAATAGGGTAGAATTAATTAATCGGCTATCTAAAGATGGGTTATTGAAGTTTTCGGACTTGTCCGATTTAGGCAAATAGAAGGCTGCAGATATATTCAATAAGGAATTTAGTCAGAAGTTTACTCCAGAGCAGTTAGAGTTTTTATTTGAAGAGCTTGCTGTCATGGTTAATGACCATAATTTATATTCCGACAATTAGGAAGAGTATACTAAGAACTATGTAGTATAGCAAATGATTGATATTATTGCCAATCCAGTGAATTAGATGTAGGCTACTATGTCTGTAGACTAGACTACCGATAGACCCAAAAAGATGGCAGAGAAATCGGAGGCTGGTAAAGCTTTGAAGTATGCGACTCCAGGAAACGTTGCTAATATAATGTAGGCAATAGAAGATAACTATACTGGTAAAGAGGTTATTGGTATTTCTGCAGTTGGATTAAAATCCTTCTTTGCTATTACGTAGTACGCCAACACTCTCTTAAAACAAGGGAATCTTAAACCTCTATTCAACAAATCTATTGTATTTAACGGAAAGGAGTATTACACTATAGCTAATGCTAATCCTGATTTAGCTCCGTAGACTTTAGAGAATTTAGAATTATTGTAGAGAATAGCAAATGCAGATGATGCAGCCCTTGAGATATCTGCATTGTTATCATTAGCTACAGACAACGCTAAGGAACTATGCTTGGCCAAATTAAATGCTAACTCTAAGATGGCAGATATGTATATTTACGGTCTAGCTATGGGTATTCCCTACGAAGAATTAGGTAGAGTGCTTATGTCCCCGGTAGGAGATGCTGTAGCATCCATGTTGAAGGGAAGTATTATTAGTGATAAGCTTTAGCTAAACTCTATTGATGATGTTATCAAATTTATGGGTAATCCTATTAGCTCAATACTTGGCTCTTTCAGTACCGAATATCTAGTAGATAACACCGGAAAAAAGACTGGAGTAAATATTTCTACAGCTATTAGAAAAAGTACCAAGGGAGTAGAAAAATGGTTGAACGACCTAATGAAGTCCTTGTATGGAGAATTAGACGATTTTGGCAACTATACTTAGAAGAAAACTATCAATGAAGTTATTAACGAATTAAACAGTTTTAGGAATAGAGTTATAACTAATTATAGTAATACTGTAAGGACAGACCTTGTCCAAAACAAGTAGTTAGCAAATAAAGTTATAGACTAGATTATTGACGGTCTTATAGTTTATGACAAGGTATGGAAGAACGGACCTCAATTGTTTGAAAACCTTGTTACCTTACATAAGGGAGCAGCGGAGTTTAACAAAATAGGTTAGTTACTAGGAGTTAATTAGGGAGTAAAAAATAAAGAAGAAGATTATCTAAATTATGTAAGGAATATAGAAAATATTGTTCCTAGCAAACTAGACTTCATTTAGTTTATGACTAACCAAGAATATAGGTAGGCTAAAATTGATGAGTATGAAAAGATTAAAGTTAGTTTCAATCCTTTAGCTATCATAAATACAGTTCCACACTATTGGGGATATTCTTTAGCAGCATTTGAGAAGCATGAAGCGTATATGAAAAGTTCTATTAAATACAGGACTATTCATGATTATATAAACGTTGGATATTAGTATGGCACTGATACTAAGGGTACTATTCAAGGAATTTCCAATTTATGTAATGATAAATTAGTTAATAACTACTTAAGTTCTTTAGAGTTTGTATTGCCAGCTGGGTCTACTTTAATATACTTGCAGGATAAAGATACGCTAATAAAAACTTAGACCTCTAAGGATTTGCCTATCAGATTAGGAACTATTGGAGGCAATGCTACCTTCAAAAATTGGGTAGAAAAGTAGGTAATACCAGACTTGAAAGCTGGATATAATTCTAGTAGCAGAGATCGTATTAATATAGCCCTTAAAAATAATGAGTTCATAAACTCATTAAGACCAAATATATATTCTAAAAATGCTAGTAGAAATAATTCAGTATCATATACTACTACTATTAATATGTCTCCAATTTCTGAAGAGGATAGGCTGACATTAGGAAGGCTTAGATAGAGCTTTGACTCTATCAATTCTAGTTACAATGGAATACCTATCAAAGATATTCTATACTGGTACAACCTTATTTCTTACGGAGGTAAGTCTGGATAGAGTACTCTAACTAGTATTTTTGATAACTATGTAAATTCTGCTGAACCTTCTAAGTTTAGAGAAGAGACTTCTAAACTAGATACTAGTGGAGATAGTTTCTAGTTATCTAACGAAGAGTTAGCTACCTGGCTAACTCCTATAACTAGTAGTAGAAGAGGAAGATTTAGAAGAAGAAGAAATAAGGAGGAGCTAAGAACTGACTTGATTTAGATTCTGAGAGACGAGGACGGGGTATTTACTGGAGAATAGATATATAATAATTAGGATAATATTGACTATAATGTTATATTAAGTATTCCGACTTAGGGAGACTTAATAGAATTACCATTTAATGATGGATCTATAATAGTTAATACTGTTACTAGAACCATTATGGATATAAAAACAGATAAGTTATAGGGAGAATAGCTAACGAAAGTAAAAAAGTTTTTAGCATCTCACTCTAACTTGTATATAGACTACGATCCTAATATTAGAAACTATAAAATAAATATAGATATATTAAACAAATATATAGACAATCAAATAAACTGTAAATGAGTATATGTATAAACAAAAATTCTGTAGAGTTCAGGGCGCTAGAGTAGCGTTCTGGGCTTCCAGAATCCTATTTAGCGGCTATATGTGCAGACTTCTAGGAAAGACTTGGCAGATTTCCCCACCTTGATGAAATTAAGGGAGTAGATTCTTCAAATTATTTGACAGAAGAGCTAAATATTAAACGTGGGATTACGAAGGAATAGTAGATTTATAGGCTTACTGGGAAAAATGATTTACAATCTTCATAGGTATGGATAAATGATAACTTTAGAGACCTAGAAGTGGAGTTTTCTCCATTCTTTGGCGATATTAAGGTATATATTACTCATAGACCTATTACTCAAGAAATCTCTACTCCTGTAAGTCATTCTAAAATAAGCGATACGCTAGTTGTAGAGGAGATTGTAAGTAAATTGCGGGACGTATATGGACTACCAGTAGAATCTGTTATAACAGAGGATTTAAATGAATATAAAGAATCTCCAATTTTTTCGGAAGGTGGGATAACTTATGTAAATGCAGATGCTGTTACCCTAGATACCCCAGTAATAGAGCTAATTCCTTTGTTAATTACTTCACTCCACGGTACAGAACTTTACGATAAGCTAATTAAAGATAACGAAAAAGAATTTTCTAAAGAATTAAGAAATAGAATAATAGATAAAAGCGAAAAATTATAGTTTCTTCCAACCAACGTATAGTATGAGTTAATGTATAATATGAAGCGTGTGTTAGACTCTATTCTAATGGGGGAATCTAGTATTAGAGATATTAATGACGATATATTATTCAACAGTACTTTGAGGTCACTTGCTAGAATAGTTAACTCTAAAATCGATGTTTCTAATTCTAATATACTAAGTCTGGATTTGGAAGAAAAGCACAAATAGTTAATGGAAGAAGGGAAGGTAACTGAATACTGTCATGTCTGAATGTATATATAAATTTAAAGACCACGAATTTAGTAGTAAAAAGGAGTATGAAAACTTTCTACTACAAAAAGGAGACGAACTATACGAAATCTACGGGGATTTGGTATTTAATGCTTTAGATAACGTAATAACTTAGGAAGCTTTAAAGAAAGTTAAAGCAGAGGCTCAAAAGCATGTTAAAGCTTATGCTGAGGCTAAGAAATTATACTAGGATGGAGAAGATAATCTAGAATTTAAACGCCCTTATATTGGTGTAACGGAATTTCTCGCGGATCTTACTAATTCTAAAGACTAGCTTTTAATGCCTTCTTTTAGAGAATTTGAATATTGGAGAAGACGTATTAAGGACTGGAAAGATCCCACTAAAGGATTTAATAATGACGAAATAGAACTATTCGGGAAGAATGTAACCGTTACCGATAATGTTAGCGAAGACTAGCTGAAGGAGTATTTAGATAACTTTGATAATAATTCAGAAACTACCAGTTAGACTTTAGGATTAATCAAACAAATGAAGGATAAGTGGAAAGCACAGGGCGAATTAGGTACAGAGATCCATAGTATCTTAGAAATGCTTTTCAGAACTACAAAGGCTGGATTACTTATCACCCAGAGTGACAAAGCCATTAAGAGCTATATAAATTTACAGTATAAAGACAAAAAATTAAAGCAGGATACTATAAATAGTATAATTAAGTATGGAAAAAAGTTACACGAAGATTTAATTAATACATATGGACAGAATCTAACTTTCTTTCCTGAGTTTAAAGTAGTTACCAAGTTGGGATATGAGATCGAAGGGAAAGGAGATACCATCTTAGGAAAGATAGACCTATTGGTAGTTGATGGGGATGGGTATGCTCATGTTATTGACTATAAGACTTCCCCTAAAGATTCTTTTGATTCTGCGAAACAGAGAGCTTTTTGGTATCAGATGGGATTATATCATAGAATGATTGAGAATGCCGGAATTAGAGTTAACAGTCCATCACCTAAAGTTATTGTTGCTCCTATAAAAATGCATAATTTCAGGTAGGAGGGAGACACTTGGGTATTTGATACTATTTCAGCTAGGTTAGGAGAGTCTACTTTGGAAGATATAACTACTAGAGCAACATTAAATGAGGTTGCTGCTAATATTGATGAGTTTATTCCTCCTACCCCAGTTATTGATTTAACTCCCAAGGAAATTGTAACTAATGTTTCGTAGGTAATGGAGTATTCGTTTCCTAGTATAAATATGAGTAAGACTTGGGGAGACGAAGAAATAAAATCTATGATGGAAGGAAATATTGAGTAGGACCCAGAGTCTAAGAAATGGGTATTTAAAACTGAAAACTCTAAGATTCCATATACTGCTAACACTTAGGAAGAACTTTTTGAAAAAGTTAAAAAGTTCTATTAGGAAACTCTCCCAAAAAAACGCAGAGATATGGTAGCCTCTGTGGAAATGGCCTTGAAGAAAGGCATAAAAGAAAATACTAGTCTAGTTCCTTTACCAAAATAGGGAAGTATTAATGTTAAACAAGGAGCTTCCGCAGAATGGTTCTAGAATCTAATGGGTAAGTACTGTAGGAACTATTATGAAATTATCGAAAATGAAGCAATAAAGGCTTATGGGGTTATTCTACTAAGAAACAAGCTCAACGGGTAGATTGATATATTGAAAATTACTACTGACAATCTAGATTATTCTCATAAGTTTAATAAATCTAGTAGAAGATAGTTATTAACTGGGGCATTTGAAGTAGATAGTGTATAGGCTAGGAAACCTGGTTCATTGGCTATGAAAGCTACCAATGGAAACATACACTTGATGGAGACAATGGCAATCCTAAACTGTTTGCCTGAAATAACCTCTAAAGAAGGAATTATTGGAAATATACTTGTAGCTAATCCCCATTCTCTACAGGGTACAGCGGCATCAAACGAGGAATTAGTCTACAATTTCGGAGAGTTAGTATCCCACATTGATGGATTCTAGAATAATATTAAGAACATTAAATTTGCGAATAAAGTAGAATTGGCTAAAAATAAGCTTAGAGAAGTATTAGAACTTGGTGCTAGCACACACTGGGAAGAGGATAAGTATAAGTTTGTAGGAAAGTATAAGGATTTATATACATAGTTGGATGAAGCAGTCTCTACTAATGACAGAAGAGATATTCTTAGAAAATTGGAGGCAATTAGGAAAAAATTAGAAGAGCCTAATGGAGGTTTAAGAACTGAGTAGATAACATCGTTAGACACTTATAGTGAGGAGGGAAATGAGTAGAGAACTTTATATAATCATATAATGTTAGCTATTGCTGAAATATAGGGAGTGCAGTTTAGACAGCAGACTAAAGACAACGAGAAGTATCTTGAGAGCATGAATATATTTAATAACGGGGTTAAATCTCTGATGTTAGATAATCCAGGAAATCTAGATAATGCTACTCTAAATAAATTAACCTCTCTTATTACTGAAGCTTATTAGAACACTCGTGAGGATATGATGAGGGAGACTCCAATTATTAGAGAGCTAGTAGAGGAACTAAAGAAAAGCAAAGGGTTTGGAAAGCTATCAGAAATGACTGTTGGCAATTAGGCAAGCTTGTATAGAAATATGATAGAGTATAAAGATGGCGATATTCTATTTAAGAATCCCTGGAGCAACAAATTCTCTGGTACTGAACAGGAAAAGAAATTTCTTAAATATGCTCTTACTAAGATAAATTAGGATAGGTTTGGAACTGATGAATTGGATGAAATGATAACTACAGAAGATGTTAGATTCTTTAGAGTTCCATTGGCTGTAGGAAGTTTATCCTCACAAGCTTCTTAGTTAGGAAGTATTGCTGAAGCATTCAAGAAGAGATTAGTTAGTAGATTGAGTCCAAAAAGATGGTGGGAAGAAACACAGAAATAGTTTCTAGGAGTATTCTCAGATGTCTAGAATCCCTCTTCTGAAGGAGAATTATTTCAGATGAATAATATGTTTGATGCTGGAAAGAATACAGAGTAGAGACTAGAGAAGATTGCAGAGAAGGGATATGATTATTTTGAGAATAATCTAGAAACTTTGTTATTAAAGCATATATTTGCTTACTCTACTAAGAAAAACGTTGATTTAATTATGCCAATGGCTAAAGCATCAATGATCCATGTAATCACTTAGGGATAGTTAACTAATAAAAAGTTTACTAATACTGCCAATTATATCACAGATTATATAAAATCTCATATTAAAAACGAATCTTTAATTCCTGAAAATTAGTAGAATTTTAATGCTATTGTTAGCAGAATTAAAAATGCGGCATCATTCTTGGTGCTGGGATTTTCTCCTATTTAGTATGGCTACTAGATGATATAGGCTCTTTGGACCGATATAAGGCTAATGTATTAGGGAAGAGGAGATGAAAACACTCCTTTCACCTTTGAGAATTTTGCATTTGCTTTTAAAGAAGTTTATAGAGAACTATTTACTCTTGGAGGAAAGCCTACTAAATGTAGCCTATTAAATGATATGTTTGCTATTAACGATAGAGATATGAATACTTATGCAGAACAGACTAAATCAGATAGGTATGGAATATTCAATATGTCTAATATTGCTTTTCACTGCACCAGCAGACCAGATTATTACAGTAGAATGTCTATATTTGTCACTTAGTTAAAATAGGATGGCAGTTATGATGCCTATGAAAAAGTTGGAAACAAACTAGTATATGATTGGAAAAAGGATAAACGCTTTGAAGCATATGCTAATGGAAGGACTGATGACCCCAAATATAACGAACAAAAAGGGTTATATTACGCTATAGCTGAGTAGTTAGAAATAGAACATGCTAAAAATGCTGATGGTAGTTTATTCTAGATCGGACAACCTTTACCTAAATCTCATACAAACCAGCAGATTGAGAGTTTCAAATCGTTAGCTGATGATATTTATGGTTACTATGCCCACGAAAAAAAGGCAATGGTTCATTCCTATACTCTCGGAGCCTTGTGGATGCAAATGAGAACTTTCTGGTCTGGTAAGAAAAACCAGTATTTGGGAGGATAGGGTATCAAATTAAAAGGACGCTATGCTCAGTAGAAGGATGCTAATGGTAATTTGTTATACCTCACCGAAGAAAATGGCAGAATGATACCAACTACAGAAAATACTGGAGTTCCAGTAGTAAAGTGGGAGGGAGAATGGTAGGAAGGAATTATGCTAACCTTATCATAGTTAATATCTGGAACCTTTCAAGGAGATGGATTAAAGCATACTTTCGAAGATATGTGGTATAATGAGGATGAGAAGCTTAGAAATCTCTATAGAGCCAATTTACGACAAATCTAGTATGATTTACTAATGTTCTTTATTGTTGGTTCTCTTGTCACTGGAACATTAGCCGATTGGGATGATGAAAACATGAAGAAAGCTAAGGATTCTAGAGATATAGACGATGCAGCTATAGCAGCTGCTGCTCATATGGCATGCAAGATGGTAAGTTCGTCTTTTTTAGACCTTAACTTTATTGAATCTATTGGAGGACCACTAGTTTCTTGGCAACCAATGTCATTTAGTTATTTTTCTAGAAGAGCCGAAGATATATATAATACAGCATTTGGGGATACTTCTTTTACTGATGCTCTTATTAGAATGTCTTCATTAACAAATAATACTAAGATATTTTGGAATACTTTACTTCCTGAAAGGGAGTAGGAATAAAAAAATAGGGAGAAACATAGACTTTATTGTCTACGCTTCTCCCTTTATTATTTACCAAGTATTGTAATCAGTTATGTTCTTACTCTCCTTACATACATTACATTTAACAGATTTACCTATACCTATTCCACTATGTGTAAATGTTACTGAACATCCACACGCCTTTATTCCCTTATGTAGTTCATAATGTTGTTTTTGAAATTCGGCATATGCATTTGCCTCCTTCTCATTCAAACTATAAGAGATAGCACTAGGTTTAAATATATTAGATATACAAGCAGTACCATCAGTACTAATAACAAATCCAGAGGAAGTTCCTTCTTCCTTTTTGTCCTCGTTAATCTGCCGAATCCTTTCTTTGCAAATATGGATAATCTTCTCGTAATCCATTATTCTAGCATCCTCTTTAGACTTACCAGGTTCTTCCTTAGTTCTCAGTATCCTCTTTACAATATCCGCATCCCATGGATTCAAATTATATTCTCTCCAAATATCCCAAGGTTGTATTTTATGCTTGCTGTAATTAGAATTTCCTACATTATAGCTTCTAATGTCTTCATTCGTCTCCATCAACTATTTCGATTTTATATTCAAGTTCCATAGAATCTCTTAAAGTGTCTAAATCATCTACGAACATAATTACGTCTCCAGAATCCACAAAGTCTCTTAAGACCTCTATAAAATCAAACTCATCGAGTTCGTCATCACATTCCTTAGCATAGGCTACTCCTGTTCTGCTCAATAATACTCTATACATATTAATTACCGTTTATAATTGATATAATAGTGCCCAAAGAAACAGCACCTACTGTTCTCTTAACTTCTTCATCTTGCTCGTTATAATATATCAAAACTGGAACATTTCGTATACCTCTTGCATTCGCAAGTTCTTCCTCTTCGTCTACATCATGCTTGACAATTTCTATTCCAGTAAGCTGTTCTAACGTCCTGTCTAATACCTTGCATGGTCCACACCATGATGCTCCAAATTTTTCAATTCTTGTTACCATTCTTATTAAATATGAAAATCAATTACAGAAATTTCTACATCATCTTCTACTGATTCCAGATAATCTAAAAACTCTTTTCTCCAAACATCTTCATCTTTGTCATTGGTAGTCATAGCCCACCAACCCATACTAGCAGACTCATGCCAATCTCCGTCCTCTGTTACAAAACAGAATGGAATTCTATCTTTTTCCAACATAGCATCCCAGTCTACTTCTTCTTTGGTAGCAAAGATGGCATTGAGGGATTCTCCGTCTTCTCCTTTTTCCTTAAGAAGTAACCATGCTCCCCATCTACCTCCTTCACAATACCAATCCCACTTAGAGTCAGGATTATATGTAGACATCAAGTTCTCTTCGTCATCAATTTCATATCCCCAGTTCTTAGCTTCTTCCCAGGCATCTTCATATGAGATAAACAACCCTTTCTCTATGATTTTGTTAGCTCTTTCAAGCTGTTCCTTTTCCCATTCAGTGGTAGGATTCTTATACTTATCTGCTAGCTTGATGGCATACTCATAGTTATCAGCGTGTCTGGTTTTAACCTCATCAATGGCTTCATCCTTTGTATATCTAACATATTGTTCTACCTCCATGTTTTCATCATAGGGTTCTAACAATGTTTCAACATTACTTCCGAATACTAGTCCTACAAAATGGCTCATACTATATATTTTTTAACAATTTCTGAAATCATCTTACCGTCTGCTTGAGGAAATTCTGATTTCAAATATTTAATCGCATTTCCCATTTCTTTCTTTGGAATTTGGAAACTAACCATATCTATTGAATTTTCTTCATTATAGAAATCTTCAATAAAGCCTTTTCCCTCACACCATATTTGTAATGCAGAATGTATGTCTGGCTCATTTACAGGCTCAGGAAGCAACTTTTTTAGTACTTCCAATTCATCCCTATATTCAGTTGCCAAGTCCTCTCTACCAGCCTCTATAAAGCTAGAAATACTGTCCTCTAATTTCTTACACATTTTAGAAATAAGCTGTATCTCAGCTGCTTCATCATAAGGTTTAGCATTTTTAGCAGTTTGTAGAATCTGAATTTCTGCCTTCAGATTCTTATATGCACGAAGTTCTACTTGATTTTTAGACTTCATTGCTTTAGCTATACATTCGTTTATATTTATCATTTTAAATTATTTAATCCTTCTTCTAAAACTTCATTTAACCAAGTGCCTCCATTGTAAAATTGGACAATGTACTTGTAAGTTCCATCTCCATTACTTCTAACGTCAACCAAATAGGAAGTGTCTTCTGGATATTGAGTATCATCACATTTATACAGTTCTCCGTTTAACACTTTATAAGTATCATCCACATCCATTAAGGTTTCAGCATATGTATCTCCTTCATAAGCAATCTCATAACCATATTTCTTACAAAGATACTCACAATATTCTTCTACTGTAAGTCCTTTTGTATTAATTTTAGTTAAAGTTCCTGTATGTAATTCAACACAACTCATATTTCTAGAGTATAATTAGAAATCCAATCTCCACAACATTCACAATGTCCTAAGTCTTTATATTCTCCTAGATGCTCAATAAGAGACATCCATACATCCTGAAGAGTAGCTATATCGGTTTCCCTATCTAGCATGGCTCGTATAGATACTTTTATCTCTTCCGGAGTCATGTATGCAGTCTCTTTTCCATCAACGGTAAGGGATGTGCAAATACATCCGTCAGTATATTCTATTTTCATAATTAATTTATTACCTATTATAATCCAAAGTCTTAACCAAATACTTGATTGCTTCTAACTGTCCATATGTTAAGGATATCAGTTTGTCATTTAAACAAATATCCCAACCTTCTCCATTTGCCCATTCTGTTACTTCTATAAAGTCTGAATCCTTCGCCAGATGGTCATACTTTTTTAATTCGTCGCTTACAGCTTTTCTTTCATGAATTTCCATATCAAATAATTATTTTAAAATATACAGAAGTCTTCCAGGTTCTCCAACCTAGAAATTTAGTAGGAACCCAGTTAGGTTTTCCTATTAAATCTCTAAGTTCTAATGGAGTCAAATCAAATTCCATCCCTTGAACATCATCTGGAGACAGTCCTATCCAAACTTTCATTCTTCTGAGATTCTATTTTTTCTTTAACTTCCCTATATGATATTGGGGTAAAATTATTATTATCAACTCCGACATCATACTGAGTCGGTAATAATACCCTAAGTCTAGAAATATCCAAACCATCAGCTTGTGGTCCGGAGTGAACATGGCCAAACAGTTGCCATACTCCTCTATATGACCCTCCATAACACAGAAATGGATAATGGTTTAAGTAGATAGAATTATCCTCAATTTCTATCTGCAGCTGAGGTACTACCATATCAAAATATAACATATATCCCTGTCTAAGATTCTTTCTGTCATGATTGCCTATAATGAGGTTTATATGACCATTTAGACGAGGGATGATGCTATTCCATACACTACTTCCACCAAAGGCAAAATCTCCCAAATGGAAGACTGTATCGTCCTCAGATACTACTTGATTCCAATTTTCTATTAAGGCTTCGTCCATTTCTTCTACATTCTTGAAAGGACGATTACAAAACCTAATTATATTGGCATGTCCAAAATGGGTGTCAGAGGTGAAAAATGTATGTTCTGGGTCAAATTTATATTTCTTTTCACTCATATAATTACGAAATTAAGTCTTTAAGTTTAGATATATACTTACTGTTATCATCAGCAACCTGCTGATTAAACTCAATTTGAGTTTGAATAGAAGCAATCTCGTTTTGCTTAACCTTTATATCTTCAGCAATAGCCGAGTTTAAAGCTATAGCTTGGTCATAGGATGTTCTAAAGACGTTCTTTACTTCTGCCAATTGTTCTGCAAATGATTTTACTTTCTTGCTACCAAAAATATTTGAAAAATTCATAATGTTTTATTTATTTAAAATTAGTTATTACTTCCCATTCGTAAAAGCTTGAATCTATTTCAGAATAGTCTTTCTTTGGATTAATTGCATAAATATCCTTTAGTTGTTCTGTTATATTGTGTATCATTTCTGCATAATCCCTTTGCCGTTTTATTTTGGCGGCCTTACGAGTCCACTTAGAGTTTCTTCCTATAGTATATACAGCTCCATATCTTATAAGCCTTCCACATACCCTTGGATGTAGGAAAGCATACTTAAGAGCCTTCTTTATTTTTCTAGGTATCCTTTTCCATAAGCTGCTCCATATAAATCCCACAAAGTTTCTTCCTCCAAGTCTCTAGAACTCCACTCTAAATCTGGAAGGGAATATTTTACTATAGCAAAATACAAGTCTACAAATTCCTCTTCAGCATAGTCAAATTCATAACACCCAGCTGGTGCACCCCATTCAGCATCTGATTCCCTAACATACTTCTCGTCTATTATTCCTAGTTTTAATAGTTCTTTAGTAAATCTTTCTGGTATCCACTGGTCTGACTGAAATTCTACTCCAACTTCCTTAACGAAATCGAAACCCAAGAGTTCAGTAGTTTTCTTATAAGCTTCAGATATTTCATCTGCTGAATGATTAGCAACTATATGATAGTCTGTTGTACAGGCATGACCGTCTCCACTAGGATCTCCTATTACGAATCCAATATTATATTCCATAATTAACAATTTCCATATTCCGTTTCTTTGTAAAATTCAATCTGCTGTCCATATAATTTCTGTAGCTCTTGATTTAGCTCAGTAAATACATTATATGGCATTTTCTTATTCTGCCTAGCAAAGTAAGCAGGATGATATACCTCCATAATTTTTGGACTATTTACAATATACTTCTTAAATGACGATGCTTGATTACCAAATAATACATATATTATACCTCCATCCTTGGTGCTTAGGTTGTGAATCAATTTGGCAGTAAATGGCTTCCATATATCAAAATGGGAACCTACTCTACCAACTTCACAAGTAAAGGCAGTATTAATCATTAAAATGCCTTGCTTAGCCCACGATTCTAGAGTGTTATCAAAATCTATTCTATTATGAGGAATCTCATAATTTATTGCAGCTTCTTTGACTACCTGTAATGAAGGCGATAGTTTATCTTCTGGAGTGTCCTTTGAGTTGCCAAACAATATTCCAGTAGCCACACCTTGTTGTGGGTACGGGTCTTGTCCCAGAAAGACTACTTTACAGTCTTTCAAAGGACAAGCCCTAAAGGCTTTAAATATATTTGGAGAGGAGGGACATAAAGTTGTTTTATCTATAGTACTTATCCAAGACAGTATCTTGCGAAGTTCTACAGTATCTATTACATCCATCCAATCTCCAAAGTATTCACTAGCTTTCATTCACACCATCCTTTTTTTCTAAATTCTGCATGTAGAGGTTCTGCCAATTCTCTAGCCTGTGGATGTGCACTTTCTGCATCACGCAATTTAAAGAATCCGTCCCACTGTGTAAGAGTACCAGTCATAATTAATTCAGTCTTAAGACTATTAGGTAGTACAGCTCTTGCTTGCTGAGGTTTCCAACCCTGATTTAGTAATTCCAAATATAATTGTTCGGATATTTGTAAATTAGCTATAAAATTCCTTTCTGGAGTAATCTCCCAAGGTTTAAACCAGGGGTTCCCTTTTCCAGTTAAATGATAGTAGTATTCTCCAATTAAATTTCCATACTCATCATGATTAATGATAGTTCCTTTAACTTCTTGGAGAGCTAGGCTGTCTGCCCAACATGGAATAATAAAGGTAAGCTCATTACCAAATTTGTCCTTGGAATAATTGCAATAACGGGTACTCTCCTGAGCAAAACTAAACACTCTATGCCTTACAAATTCGTGGCTTACTCCTCTATCACATACAAATCGAACCGTAATTCTTTTCTCATGTTCCTTACCAGGATTACAGATATATTCCAAATCCTCAAGCCAACCATTTTCTACTAATACTCTATAATTAGTAGTAACAAATCCGTTCCAAGTTCCCTTTTCGGCTTCTCCAGTACTATTAGCTACAGAATAAGGATTGCTGCAATACTTAAAATACTGTTGTCTAGAAGACATCGTTAGAAATAGATATACGGTACCATGCTCTAACATAGCTCCATGTCCAGACTTTACCATTCTCTCAACAAATTTTGCAGCAGAATCTAGAGTAATCTTGTCCTCTGATTTGTAACAGGTTCTTCCAGCTATTTCAATCTGTCTATATACAGTGTCAATAAGCTCTTGCCTAGCCATTTTAGGTCCTATTTCCATATCAGATGGAATGATTATGTTTCTAGGTTTCTGTTCTAAGATTTCAAAATATGGTTTAATTAGCTTCATTGTAATCCTTTGTTAGTTCATCATTAGTGTATTCATCTGCTTCATAGTCACTCATTGCCTGGTCATACCATGTCCAATTATCAACACCTGCCATTTCTAGACAACGCAACTTCCATCTATCCCTTAATAACTCTGCTAACTCGTCTTTTCTAATTAACTTCATTTCCATAGTCCTAGTTCTATACCTAATGCTTTATCCATGAAGCAATACGTTGTTCCGTCCTTTAATGTCCTGGTATTCGGCTTTATGTGTAATGCTAAAGGACAATCTTTATTAATTCCTGTAATATCTCCAGTTCTCCAAGGTTCTTTCTCAGATTTTTCTGCGTCGATGCCTATTATGAATAAGGCTTCATCCTTATACTTTGCACATTCCTTGCAAGCATGATCAGAATAACCTACAGTTTTTCCATGTAGACTCTTTACCTCTTTTGCAGCTTCTTCAGAAAGAAGGGAATTCATTATGATTCCCTCCTCTGCTATATTCCCACAAACTGGGCATAGGTAGTTTACTAAAGAGACCTCTAGTTCTTTCGACATCTCTTGCAAGCTTTATATCCTTGTTTACGAGCATCTGATAAAGATATTTTCTTAACTTCAGGATTGCGGGCCTTCAAAGAAGGACAATCCTTACTAGTATGATAAACACTGCCAGTCTTTGTTACATATACATCAGTATCTTCATAGTCAATACAACCACCAGTCGGATTTCCATTTTCGTCGCAATAAGCTCCACTATTAGCTAGAATTAACTTTCCGTTATCAGCCTCTATTACTTCGTCACCATTTTCTAAATACATATCCTCTACCTTTCTTAATGTTAAACTTTTTATTGAATGATAATCATGTCTTATATTTTGTTCTGCTTCATATTCATCTTCAGCAGTAGTCCAAACATTTTGATCATCCCCATAAGTATGTTCTATATGATATATAAATCTTTTCATTTTATTCCTCCGAAATAAGCTCTACCAGAGTGAGATTTCTAAAGGTCTCATTTAGAGACTTTCTAGCTTCCTCCTCACTTGGAGCTTCTATAGTAACTGTTTCTGCACATCTTTTCTTAAATTCTATATAATACGTATAGGTTTTCATCTTCTTAGTTTATTAAAAATTTTACTTAATATAATTATAAGCGCCATACATATCATAGCGGTGATATAATATAGCGTCAATGTAAAGAAACACAATCCTGCGGCTATAATAGCTATCCAGATTGGGCTAGTTATAATTAGTATGAGAATTACGATAAATTCTAACATAAAGTTTTATAATATAATAGGGTAGGATTATTATCGTGTATATCAATCTGGTCTAGTTGATATAATGCCAACTTCTGAGAAAATTGTTGTCTATCAAATCCATTAGATATAAGGTGATAACCATTAACAGTGGGAATTATATGCTTAATCCTATCTCCCTCTGCTCCTCTACATTCATTAATTAGAGATATTATCCTATTCCTATATTCGTCGTCTTTAGAGTCTATATCAACAATCCACAACTTTTTATAATTAGAACTTCTACTGGCACCAGTAGCCCTGTCATATACAGCTATGCCCTGCCTAGTATTTCCATTCTTAATCAAGTCTGCAAATTGTTTAATAGACTCGCAAGCTATATCAAGAGTATTTCGAGGATTAATCCAAAAGTAAGCTCTAGCATTATTACTATTACACAAGTCCTTTATATATGACTCTTGTCTCAGAAATTCTTCCTTTGTAAAAAAGTAGAAACTTCTAATAGTTCTAGCACCAGATGTATAGGATGGGAGTTCTACCCCATCCTTCTTTCTTTGAATTATTTGAACGAAATAAAAATCATCTTTATCTACTAATCCATCAAATAGATTAGCTAAATATTCAAAATTGTCTACCATAAAATAAGTCGTTAAATATATTAGCACCTCCGAAGTAGTCAGGAACACATCTAGTTATAATAAGCTGTCTGAATGAATCTCCATGCTTCCTTTTAAGGTAATCTTCAAGTGAGCATTTAGCTATCAACTCATTGCTTTTATTTTTAACTATAATCTCTTTATCATAGAGTGTCTCACTATACAAGACTACATTATAATTGATCCTGTAATTCATTTTCTATATGTTTTTTAGCCTCACGCCTTGCTTTTTTCTTATCTACCACATCCATCATTATTTCTCCGTATTTTTTGAAATAGATTTCACCTCCCCATCCTTTCCATCCTTGAGAACCATAAGCTCTTCTTTTTCTTCTACGTTCTACCTTTCCCTCTTTATCAAGGTATGGAGTAGGGATTCTATTCTTCGGATTGTGTGCGGTAGGATGATGCTCCTTGTAAGTTCTACTCATGCTATAAGTTTTTCAATATATTCTCTATCCTCTCCTTTAAAGATTGGAATCTCATTATCAATAAACCAATAACTTCTTAAAGTTTGATTCATAGTCTGATGATATTTCTTTATACAGCAGCTTCCTCTTTTAAACTTAGTAGGATAATCATTCCAGTTAATTCCTTTCTCCTGAAATAGTAACTCTTGAATTTGATTAGAGTTTAGACCTTCCAACTGTTTGTGAGAGAAATGTGCCTGCCCAGCTGAAGAAATGCTGTTCCTCGTAGCATCCTGCTGTCTCCATAGGATACAATTAGTTACTTCCTCTTTTGGAATGTTAAAGCATCTGGCATCAAACATTGCTCCAGTCTTAAGAGAACGCTTATATGAGCTAGTTAACTCATCATCGTCTAACTTTCCATTATAAGAAAGCTCTACGATTTGCTCTTGAAATCTTCTGTTAAAAATAAGAGTTGCCATAGACGCTGCCACACTACATATCTTCTGGACGTTATAATCAAACCAGGCGTCAGTAGTAAGTTTCTGATAGTCGATAAGTACTAAAGTAATTTCATCAGACTGTGTGTATCCCAAAACACATCCCTGAATATTCTCACATAAGTACTTCATTGTTTCCTGCATAGCATTACACATAGCCTCATCAAAGGGTTTATTAAAACCTCTTGTGAATGTGTGAAATGCTTTTCCATCCAGTCTTATAATAACTGGTGTGCGTCTAGCTAAAAATGTTTTAGAACGATTCTCATAATAAGATTTCATTCTATCTCCTAATTCATCTTTCATAGCTTTTCTTTAGATATACTTATACTTCCTTCGTAGGCATTTCCAAAAATCTTATATTTAAAATCTTTATCTGGTTTTGTACAAATTATACAATAGTATGCATCTTGTCCTAGAGTCGCTTTTCCAGCATAAGAACATTTCCAACCTAGCATTTCCATCACTCTTCTTGCTGTAGAAAATGCTATATCTCCACCTCTAAACGATTCTGGTTCACCTTCCATAATTAGTGATAAATTCTCGGAAATACTTCTTATACCCTGAGTAATAATTTCTCCCCTATTAACTAGTTCGGCATTATGCCACATAAGTTCATCCTTATCATTATAAATCTCTCTAGTAGGACTTCCATTATTATCTACTGGATCTAACTCATCAATAACTTCATAGATTTGTTCGGAATCATAACAATCAACCTCTTCATACCTAACTTTCTCAACCGCCTCCTCTATAGTATTAGCTTCTACATCATAGAAGTACCTGTTCCAAGAGCGGGACAATATATCCTCATATAGTTTAAATTTTGTCATAGCTCACTGATTAAAATTTCAGAATCCAGGTCTTTTCCACTATAGTCAACAATCTTAAGTTTCCAGTTGCCGAGGAATCTGGCTTTACATACTTCCTTAGCTATGGCTATTACATCTTCAGGAGAATAGAAAGCGTTAGTCTTATCACCAACCTTATATCCGTTCCATCGTGAACTATCTTTTTCAATTTCCTCGGAAGTAACAGGCCTTACTAATTCTATTCTATAGAATCCAGCAGCTAGAGGATTTTTCTCTTCAGCCTCATATGTTTCCGTACACATAGTGTAAGTATTTGGGCTGTCCTCTGGACTGAAACTTACTCCATCAATGATAATATTACCATAATAATGAACTGCATTCCAACTTACTCCACGATAAGTAGTTACATCTAGTGTAACAGTTCTTGGAGAATTATTTCTAATCCAAGAACCTCTAGTGATGAATCCAGGAATAGAAATATCCAATCCTGCATCATCTCTAAATACTTCTGGGTAGTCTTTTCTGTCCCAACAATGTTCAATAGCTTCTTTTATATTCATATCACCTAGGAACTACGTCCAAATCAGTTATATAAAACGAATTATCATCTATATCCTTTTGCACAAAGTAGCCTCTAACCTCTACAGTCTCTCCGCTTAAGGTGTGTATCATAACCTCTCTGTCTTGGTCAAATTGCTCCAATATTTTAATTAATTGTCCTACTAACATTCCCATATAGGATAATATTCATTATAGTGTAAACAAAACCTATATAATCTATTAGCTGCTTCAACTGGAGTATGACCATCCCATTCATCTGCTTTCCATCTTTCAGGAATATTAAACAGATTCCAATCCTCTATTCTGTAATGATTACTTACTTGACCAGTAGGAAGATAAGCCATAACTATGAACCATCCTCCTCCAAAGCATAGCTCTCCATCTGAGTGTCTATAAGATTTGTGGACTTCATATTTACCTTCTAAACTGTTAAAGAATGCTGCATTATACAGCATTCTATAATGATAAAGTTCGTCAAAGCTATGAAATCCATCGGAGATCTTGCCTTCTGGAAGAAATAGATTCTTTAACCTTTGTAGAAGTTTCATATTAGAACTTTCCTTCGTTAGGTTGTAGACATATAAGTCCCTGTTCTCTCCACATCTTTACACACTTAGAACTATCATCAAGGACAAATTGTACGTTATACTTTCCCTTGATATTTTCCTCGTAGATTCTTCTCTTACAGTCTGGACCTGGACTATAGTCTCCTACTGGTCTAAAGAACATAGCATCAGACGGAATCTCATTCTTCTTTAACCATTCCTTTGTAGCATCTACAACCTCAGCAGTTCCTTCTCTACCAGTAACTATGAAAACTAAGCAATGTTCTCCCATTTGTCTTACTAGACGACAAATCTCTTCTACTGGAGTATCCTCTAGCATACCATTGGCACTATTTTCTCCATAGAACGGTCTTCCAGAAGTATTTAGGCAAAGAGTGGCATCCATATCTACTAATATCACTGGTCTTCCTCCATCAACGTGTTCAGCCTTATTCTTAAGCATTTCCTTAATATCGGAACTAATGATAAAGTTTCTGTAACGTCTCCAAGTTTCTTTGATAATCTTCTCTCCAATAGGATTAGGACGAGCAGCATCTCTTAGAATACATTCTTCAACTGGAGTCCAGAAGTCTTTATACTCTATATTCACATGAATTCCAGTATCCTTCTCTATATTCTCACATAAAGTACGAATCCATGCATCCTCCTTAGGATTTAGGTTCATATTATCAACTACTACATCGTAACCCTTAATAAGAGCAAATGTAATCATATTAGCTTTAGCCTCTGTTACTAACTTTTCTCTACTTGGAACCCAATAATCGCCTAACATATTGCGAATGTCATCATTATTGAATCTCACACGATGTTCTGGGCTTTCATGACACCATTGTTTGGCCCAAGTTGATTTACCACTTCCTTGAATACCCCTACAAATAATAAGTTTTCTCTCTTTCATTTAATCAGTATATTTTGATAAACGTTCTTTTAATCTTTCTAGCTTTCTTTCTTTTTCCAGTTCAACTTTTTCCTTTCCAAAATAATTAGAAAGCTGCTCGCACATAATCATAACATCAGCAATTTCAGTTATAATATCATCCTCTCCAACTCTACCTCTTCTAAACTTACATATAGCATTAGTTAACTCGCTACATTCTTCTACTACCATAGCGGCTTGAGCCGGAAACCCATAGATTTCCATAGCTCTTCTACATAAATTTTCTGAATCAACCATTAACAATTACTTTCATTATATCGTGATACAATTTAACTGCCTCTTCCACACTTTCTTTCCTCTCGGCCAACATCTTACAGATATACATTCCTCTACCTGTACTATATCTAACCTGCTTTATCTTTTCCATATCTACAGTATATTGTGCTGGAATTGATTCTAAAGCCTCTCTTAGATTACGTTCTGTTATAATATTGTACATTTATTTTTCACTAGTTGGCTTAAGCCATAAATTAGTATTCTTAAAAATGTAATCTCTTAAATCAGTGAGTTCAGATAACCACCCTAGAGTTAAAGATGAGTTACACTTAAAGCACTTTGTCAGTTCTTCCCTTATTCTCTCCTCAGATACTACTGGCATTTTGTCTAAATAGTCATAAGCCTTCATAGCCTGCCACATATCTTCAGATACCCGTAGTCCCTTGGTAATAGAAAATCTTATGCCTCTGAGAATCCTTAAAGGGTCATCATCAAAGGTTACAATGGGAGGTAATGGAGTCCTAAGAAGTTTCTCCTTAATATCTTTAAGACCTCCAAAATAATCAATGATTTCTCCAGTATCAGGGTCTTTAGCTAAAGCATTAACAGTAAAATCCCTACGTAATAAATCATCATAGAGATTTCCTGGCTCAACTATTGGAGTTCTAGTACCTGGAATGTACCCTACCTCCTTACGAGCCATTACAAAATCAGCCACTCCTTGATACTTATAGCCCTCCGGAAACCTAGCTCGAATTGTATAGCAGTCTGGAGTTACTAAGAAGATTTCAAACTTTTCTGCTATTAAATGTTCCCATAATAACTGAAACATATCACAGGTAGTCAAGTTTTCCTTTAAAGCTTCCTCGCATGGAACTGCTACATAATCAATATCCTTATTAGTAAGGCCGAGAAGTTCATCCCGTACCTTACCTCCTACTTCGTAAAACTTAAACATCTCCATTTTCAAATAATTCTCTAATATCATAGCAGTCAATATAGGGAGTTCCACTTGCAGTTTCTTTTTCACTTGTGAAGAAGTCTACAAAGTCCTCCCATGCTCCATCATCCTTTAGAATAAAATCAGCAAGAGGGTATATTGCCATCTCTTCTAACTGCCAGGAGAGATGATACTCTTCAGCAGGAACCCATTGGGTAAGATACTCCCCACAGTGGTCAACTACATACTGAATACAATGGTCTAGCCAGTCATTGCCTGCAACCTTACAATGATAATCGTAAAGTATTGGATACTTCTCTGCTAAGAATAGTAAGAAGTTTTTATCGGCTTCTCGCGAGAAGTTACAATAGTCAGTAAAAGACTCTCCAGCTTCTCCTTCCCATATGCTAATAAGACGTGCTACATCTTTAGCCTTCAAATCCTCTCTATTGTAAAACCTTGTCTTCTCCATAGATTTCTCCGCTATATTCATTCCATTCTTCGTCATCTTCACATTCTTCTATGGAAAAACTATAGTAGGTACTCTCGTCTACTCTACTCCATAATTCATCCCAGTCACTTTCTTCCATTTCATCTGGGTCATAGCCTTCTTCCTCAGCTATATCGTTCTCACAGCTGTAGCTTTGAAAGTTATCATAAGCTAGTTGTTCGGCTAAATCCCATAACTCCATCTCTGATTCAGCGACTGCTCTAAATGTATCATCCATTCCACACCAATATGTAGAAACATGAATTAAAAACCTTTTCATAATTTCTTAACAGTTATTTGGTCGTAAGTTATACCTTCTATAACTCCATCTAGATAATTATATACCACGTCCATCAGAGTATCTTCTGGTACATCTTTTAAACTAGTATATTCTTCAGATCTACCATCGTTAGCGTCTATCAATAACGAGCTATCGGAGATATCAAATGTAAATTCTAATTTAAATTTCATGTTAACCTACGTTACAACAAATTTGACTGAAGTCAGAAAAGCCTAAAGATGTCCACGATATGATATACCGTAGAAACTCACAATAATTTTTACTAGTAGTAAGCTCCTCTAGATACTCCTTTAAGAGTATAATCTCCTCAATATAATCTGGATTATTGGCAGCATATTTTTCATATAGAGTTAATCTCTCAGCAGAAGATTTTATATCCTCTTCAATACTATGAATAACTCCATCTAAGTCTGAAGTATTC
Organism: Bacteroides sp.; assembly: GCA_019414725.1. Classification (GTDB taxonomy): domain Bacteria; phylum Bacteroidota; class Bacteroidia; order Bacteroidales; family Bacteroidaceae; genus Phocaeicola. The sequence goes on along the minus strand of DXLM01000001.1, from coordinate 55,233 downwards.
AAGTTGGTATATACCTCACTTTCTCCAGCCCATGCCACATTAACTTCATCGCAAATTGCACTATATATACAGTGGGACCGACTAAAGCTAACAATATCTATAGGCTTACCTTCATTTTTAGGAACACCATATATAGTTAAGTAACTACTCATATTTATTCAATTTATTAATTAACATTTTATTATTTTTAATCAACTCGCTATTACGAGCGCGAAGTTTTCTATTTTCTCCTTTTAAAGTCTGATTTTGAATGATTAATTCAACATTCTTAACATCATAAAAATCCGTTAATTCTTTAATGCCTTTCCGAGCTAAAGATGCTTTAAGTCTCCTATTTTCATCTTTCATAGCTATATAGCTCTTAGAATATTTATTTATTCCTCTAAGCTCTTCAATTTCATCCTTTAATTTTCCAAGCTCCACTAGAGCATTACTATAGTATTTCTTACGCTCAATATCATACTCTTGAAACTCTTTTATAGCTAATTTTAACTTAGCAATTATAATATCTTTGGAATCCATCAAATTCTCATTCAGCATACTATGTCTAATTAAAACAATACTTACAACTCGCTTACTAATTTAATTACTAATTCTTTAAGGTGTTGTAACAATTCTTTCTTAGATTTCTCAGTAATACAAAGACCCATTACGTCAGCTCTGTCTTCTAAGCAATCAATAAAAGAATCTATCTTAAACTTCCCTTCGTCAAATCGGATGGATTCTCCAAATGCGCTTAGAATCTCTTCATCTGTAATTAATTCTGTTGTTGTAAATTCTACATTCATAATTACTTGACGTTTGGTTCAACAAAAGATACTGGCTCATATAATTCCCACCCAGTTAGCCATATTGGAATGACTATAGTTTCTACAGCAATAACATCCCAAACAATGTTACCAATACACGCTTCATAGGTTACTCCCTCAATCTTCTTAGTTTGATAGTTTGCCCAACCATAAGGTTCAGCTACAAACTTAGTTCCATCAGCTCTCTCAAAAGTCTTGCTGTCTGCACAAGAACTTAAAGCAATAATTGCTATTAACAATAAACCAAATAATTTTTTCATACACTACTATATTTAATTAAAAATGATGCCCTAACTGCGCTCTCAGCATTACGCCTTGGACTGTAGGCACTGTTAGTAGGCCAAGGGGGCTCAGGTTTGGCATCACTACTATAGCCCCTTATTCGTTAATGAATCCAATGATCTGATACAGTAACATCTGCACCTAAAAATACATTAGGACAGAATGGTTTCCCTCCATCTATCATACATTTAACTAATACCTTAGATACTTCATCGGCAATAGATTCTGGGCATTCTAGATTAAACTCGTCATGGACTGGAACACACATCTTAACAATGTTAAGAAGCTTATGCTCCTTAATCCAATTAAATAGTTTAATAGAGGAAAGTTTAAAACACATTGCTCCCCTGTTCTGAATACGATAATTGATAGACTGCTTTTCAGATGCTGCTTTTCTCTGAAAATATCTCTTAACGTCTTGGACGGTATCACAGCCAGGAGAATCTCTCTTCATTTCTCTGTAATAATCCCAGAACTCTGGGTCATTGAACTTCTTAGAAATCCGCCAGAGGTCATCAATATCATATATATGTGCTCTATGCTTAGTTATAGGATTTAACAAAATATAACCATCCCTCATTACCGCCATTCTACAATAATCTTGATACTGTTTTACTCCAGGGAAACCCTTCATAAAGTTATCATAGATTTCTTGAGCTTCTGACAACGGTAGACCCTTGTTATTAGCTATAGTATTTGCATCGCCTCCATAATTGATGGCAAATTCAATACCTTTAGCATCCTGTCTTTGGGCATGATATAATTTAGCTATATCCTCTATAGGGCAGTCTCTAGGGATAATATTCGGATAAGACATTTTAGCTACTAGACTATGAACATCCCCACAGCCATGTTCAAATAGTTCAATCATAGCCTCGTCCTTAGATACAGAAGCAATGATTCTACTTTCTTGAGACTGATAATCCGCAGAAATCCACTTATTACCTTTCTCTGCAGTAAAACATGCTCTAGTTTCCTTGTCATGAGGTAAATTCTGTAGATTAAGTTTATATACTCCTCCTCCAGAACTTACTCTAGCTGTATCAGCTCCTAGTGAGTGAAAATCTACATGGATTCTTCCAGTCTTAGGGTTAATTGCCTTCAACCAGTTTTCCCCATAAGTAGAAACCACTTTTGCAGCTTCCTGATATTTTAGATAGATAGGAATAATCGGGAAATCTTTAGCCTGTGGAGCTAGAAGCTTAGCTTCAACAGATTTCTTTTCCTTCTTAGTTTGCTTATCAAATGTCTTGACTTTAATTCCTAATAATTCAAATAACTTGATAACTTGTTGAGAGCTACTCCAGTTAATTGTGCACTTAGGCTTGGTATCAAAGCCATTAAATAAATCACCTTGATTATCTACCTTAGTAAATTGACTTATTACTCTTTTTCTATAAGCTTTAACCTTTCCGTCTGGTGTTTCAAGGTCTTCCTGAGGGCATCGGACATATTTCTCTTTTAGCAGTCTAGCTACTTCATCCTCTATTTCCATAAGATTATAAAATTCCAGTTCTGGGTATTTAATATCCCATCCATCATGCTCATGTCTCTTTTCAGAATCCCATTGAACTACCCAATCGTTTAGTTCTTGCTTAGCATCCTTCAGCTTAACAAGGTCTTTAGCCATCTTATTTCTCCATTTTACGACATCTAGATGAACACCGCAATGCTTGAAATAAGCAAGACTCTTGATAAACTCACACTCAAGTTTCATAGCAAGATTTAATTCTTGCTTAGCAAGCTCTATTTCTTGTTTTTCTTTAATGTCTTCTAGCCACATTACGTCTCCTGCAGCATAGACTACTACATCTTCAGTAAGACCATCATTTATAATCTTACCTCGAACAGATTTATCTAAGTCATAGTTTAGATAATTCCATGCAGCTGCTTTCAAACTCATTTCTCTTATATTAGCTGGATAGCCTAACCAAAGTAATTTCTCGGCAATCATACCATCCCAGATATAATTTGGCCAAATATCCTGCACATATAAAAACCCTAAGTCAAACATTAAATTCCATCCAAGAAATACTCTATCAGACTCAAAATAATTCTTTATCTCAGCTTTCTCTTCTGCTGACATAGTTGTCCAGTCAAAGACAACTTGATTTTCTTTGCAACCTAGTTGCACAGTTAGTAACTCCTTAGTATGCGCATCTAATCCCTTAGTTTCAGTATCAAATTGAACTAAAGAAAGAGGCAACAATATTTTCATTGCCTCCTCGAAACTTACTTCTTTGTATTTTGTAGACACAAATAAAGTTTTATTCCGACTTACTAAATAAATCATGTTGATAGATTTCGATGTTATTTATTTCAACATCTTTGGATTTGAACCTATTATAAATAGCTTCTTCAACTGCACCTTTAATATCATCTTCATCTATTACTTCTACATCTACGAATAACCCTAATTCAACTCCTACTTCTACCTTAACCTTAGTAGGTAGTGGTTCATTGTAAGGTGCTCTAGGGTCATTAGCTGCACCCATTGGATAGTTATCTAAAGTCGTCATATGGGTCATAAGTTAAAGGATCAACTACTTCCCAATCATCTGCGTTTATATCTTCACCATCAAAAGGATAGTAAGTACAAGTCCTATCAGAAAAGTCATACATGATAAACTGGTCATGGTATGTAATACCTACACCGTAACTACACATAAGAGCTTTCATATCATCAGGGATAGAACGCATAGCAGGTATTCCATCTCCAGAAATCATTGCAGGTATCTGCATAAATATCACCAGATTGCTCTGAAATACTTTCCTTCTTACTACTTTTCCCTCTTGTAACTTAGACAATATTTCTCCGAATTTCATTACATTAAATTTTTAAGTTGATTAGAAAATCTACGTCTTAATTTAGCTAAAGCTCCCTCCTTCATCTGTCTTATTCTTTCTCCTCCAACACCGTACATATCAGCTATAATTTTAGGATTGACAGGAGCCATTCCTATACCAAATAGCATACAGATTAAATCGTGCTCTCTAATTGTTAATTTAGAAAGTAGATTCTCTAGCTCTTTAGTTACATAGCTTTTATTTACTTGTTCGTCAAGGGGATCTTCACCATCTGGAATAATATCACAGACTTGACTGTTTTCTTCATCTCCTCCTATGAAATCGTCCACAGAAACTAACTTATTAGAAAACTGTGCTAGATAGTCAATTTGCTCCCTAGGAATATCAGTCATTTCTGATATTTCTTCGGAACTTGGATTTCTATCATGCGATTGCAAGAATTTATTAGTTGCATCGAGTATACTTATTACCAATAATTGCTGAGACATTGGAAGACGAATTTCTCGTGCTTGCCAATATATAGAATTATAGATACTTTGTCTAATCCACCATACAGCATATGACAAGAATGTAACTCCTCTTTCTGGGTCAAACTTATCAATAGCTTTCATTAATCCTTCATTTCCACTAGAGATTAAATCCATTAAAGGGATACCTCTATTCTGAAATTGCTTGGCGATAGTCACAACAAACCTAAGATTTGATTTTATGACTTGTTCTCTAGCAACATCATCTCCTTTTTGAGCCTCACAAATGAGACGAGTTACCTCAGTACTATCTAAGATCTTATATTTAGATATATCCCTGAGATAACTCGTCAACAGTGAGTCAGAACGGTCTGTGAAAATGATTTTTTTACTCACCTTCTTTTACAACCTGGGCTTCTGAAATTTCATCTTTAGGAGCATTAAGACCAATACGAATAGATAGTACTGATATATATGCTTCCATTGCTTTTAGTTGGGCGACTAGTAAGTCTTTATTAAGGCTGTCAACCTCCTTGAACTTATCCCCTAGGATAAAATCTCTGAGCTTAACAGCACGTTCATTAACTTCGTTAAATTCTCCCAACATTCTTTGAAATACAGCTTGTTCCATTTGATTAATTTTTAATATTTACAAATGAATCTAGACCCGTAGGTTTCAAGGAAGTCCTTTTCTTCCTGTATTATCTCATAAATTCCAACTGTTACTAATGACAATACTAATCCTCCAAATATATAGACCAGAATAGTATTAAATATCCAAATATAAAGGTTCATAATTAATATCGTAAGAGTCATCGAGAATAGATACATTGGCGGTCTTTGTCTCACCTGCATCTAGTAGCCAATGATTTCCTTCGTGGATATGTCCACAAAAAGCATACTTTGGTTTCTTATCTATAATAGCCTTAGCCAAGACCTCATTTCCTGCATTTATAGGAGTAGAACTCCACCTACCAGGCGGAATCATACCACAATCATTTAATGCGGGAGCATCATGACTAATCAATATATCGCAATTTCCTGGGATATGTGAATAGATTTCTTCTAGTTTCTCATCAGAATACATGAAAGCCCAATTACCAAATTCATGGCAGGCCGGAGTTCCATAAATTCTATATACCTTTCCTTCATCACTTAGATAGTCTAGATGAGAATTATCAAGAAATTCAGCTTTTCCTTCTGTAGGAAATTTAATCACAGAGTTATTCCAAAGAAAATCCCTATTTTCAAAAACAAAATCATGGTTTCCAGCTGTAAATACTACCTTCTTACACGGCAATGATTTAATCCAATCTGCAAATACAGTCTTCAACCACTTCTCACACTGTGGCTTGTTTCTCTGCATATAAAGAGGAACAATATCTCCACATATTAAAACAAGTTCACATGGCTCTATATAATCAATTAGAAATCCATGTAAATCACTTATTGCACATATTTTCATATCTTATGAGCTAATCCGTAAACATTTTTAGTCCATCCATTCATATGCCCTTTGTTATTTCCAATAAGGCATCCTTTGTTTGAGTCTATCGCGTATACTTTATGAGTAACGCAAGCGCCTCTAACTTTACAAAATACTACATCTCCAACATTACATTCTTGCCACCTTATAGGAGTGACAAGATGCTTTTCATTGCTCTTATACAGAGGGAGCATTGAATTTCCCGGCTCGCTTGTTATAAACGATTCACCAGCCTCCAATCTCTGTATCTTTCTCAGTATGTTTGGATTCATCAGAATATTTATTTAGTCCTTCCCTAGTCATATTAGGTACTATACTAATATAAACCTTTTCACCATCACGGTCATACGACCATATATGATTGTCTACTACATAGCTTAGAGATTTATCATATCTAGTATAGTCTAGAATAGCTTCCCAAGTAGCCATGCTGCCAGTAATACTATCCTTTTTATGTTTAGTAGCCCAGTTAAATATCCATAATAAATGCCAAGTTCTGAAAAATGTTATACAAATCATCGGGTCCCATTCGTGTCTGGGACTGTCCCATTTATCCTTCCATCCTAATGCATGAAATCCTATATCTATCACCGGACTATAGTAGTCTCTTCTTATGGGAAGTCCAAATGTCCAAAAGTTCTTTCTAAATAGAAAGTGGGCCTTGGGACGTTTAAAGTATTTTCTGGCTTTCCACCAGTGATACCATGGATTACGATACTCGTTCCAGCCAGGAGAAAGGAAAGGAATTTTACTATGAAAAAAGTACGACAGCTTGTAACGCAAACTGCCATACTTTTTACTAGTTAAGTACTCTTTAACATTCATATCCTTGTTTTACTAGCTCTTTCTCCATTTCGTCTAAAATATCATCAATGACATAGTCAGTTAGACAATCAGAGTCAGGAAAGCCTAAGTTCCGCAGATGATAATCTATGTTATCTCCCGCTTCATTAAGTATCATCCAGCCTTCAACTTCTCCCTCTTCATCTTCCTTAAGTGTTTTCACCACTTGGTCGATTAACTTAGGGATATTCACATCGTAGTTCTTAACTACCTCTACATTATAACTTATTATCATGCTTCGTCTTCAATATTAGTTTCACCTTTGTCAAGTTCCTTTCCTTCCTTATCTAGGAATTTAAAACATTTAAGCTTAAATGCCTCAGATTTCATATTCTCAATCTTAATAACTATTCCCTCATGAGGTACTTTGTTATCGCAAGATGGCGAAGTTCGCTCCATATAGAATCTAGCGTCGTTAGCTAATTTCTCCATGAAATTTTCGTTCCAGTGCTCAGCTTCGTTAAGTTCTGGATATAAGCTATTGGCAGTACCATAATACCACTCTTCTACTGGGATAAGACCTACCTTAGCGCACCATTGTTGAACTTCCCTAGCACTAAATTCGTGAACTACACCGTCAACATTAGTTAATGTTACACGATATATTCGCACTTTAAAGTGCTTTTCGTGAGTATACTGTTCTCCTTCTTTAGGAGGCATACAGCCATAGTCATAATTCTTTTGGATATAGCCACCATTAGGTAAGAAACCAACGATTTCATAATATGCAGTCATACCTTTAGACAAGCAAGGTTTAACTATTTTATCAGCTTCCGCCCAAACGTCACACCCGTAGAATCCAGGAGTAACATTCTTATTATAGAACTGATTCTTTATTACCGTTCTAGAAGCATACAAATAGTCATACTTATTGAACTCTTCTCCAGTAAGCCATTTAGCGATTTTCTGTTTCCAGTTCAGATCTTGTTTACAAAGCACATAAGCTGATATACCAGAAGTTCCGTGAATTTTCTCAGTAATACTGATTAAATCATTTGGATGAATTACATTAGGACATTTCTTAATAAGAGTTGTGTCGTAGTGGAATCTAAATTGTTCATCAATGACCTTGCTGATTCCTTTGACTTTCTTCGTTTGGTTGTTACGTGGAGTTCCCCCTTGTCCCTGTTGTCTCTTGGGAATGTACTTTTTGTTAATCCAAAATTCTTTGCCTTCATGTTCTACAATATCAAATTCAATACCTTCTTCAACTTCAATCTCCTTATTAGTCACAGACATTATATAGTTCTGAAACTGGACTACTGGAAGAATAAAACCTTCAGACAGCTCATTCTTTAATCTGATAGCTTTTACTCTACCATTATCCTCAAACATACCAGTTTGTTCTGGGTCATTGTTTAATTCTTTATGACGATAAAGATTACAATATCTCAGAAAATCTGGATTTATACAACAAGCTGTTGGAAAATATACATATAGTCCTGGCTGAGAATCAATCCCAGTAATGATATTGAAACCATCAATGGTACAACACTTAAGTCTAGTAACTTCTGGATTACTATGCGCTCTGAAATTTTTAATGTCTACAATCTTCGCCAAATAATTTACATTGGCTCTTTTACTCTTAGATAACTTCATTTATTCTCTATTTAAAATGGTTCTTCTGTAGTTTCTATAAATTCACACATAAAGTTAGCATATACCTGAGCCTGTGTTTCGTTAAACTCATTATTAAAGTAAAATTGAAACACATGGAATAATTCGTGATAGAAGGTATTTCTTATCTGTTCGTCACTAAGAGAAACCGTTCCATCATGTTCAGAATTAATAGTTCTAGCTAACTTAATGGTATTAGTAGCATCACAGAAATAACCATAGTTATTGTTTGGAAGAGAATCTTCTATGACTACAGTTATTTCTTGATTAGCTACTTTAAATTTATCTGGAAGCTTTCCTCCCTTATTCAATTTCGTCATAGTAAGCTGAATATAGCTTATTTAAATAATTTACAAACTCCTCTTTGCTCTCAAATAAGTTATCTACGTCTGGAAGCTTTACCTTGTTGGCTATTCCATCATTATCATAGTACACAATGTCTATACCACTCACACTATGACACATCGTATCGCACATTCCAGCAAAGATTAGAATGTCATTTTCTGATAAGTAGTTACTCAACCAGGGAAAATCTTTATTATCGTCTACATGATGTCCATAATACCCACAATTCCAACTTTTTCCCTCTGAGAACTTACCAGAGTATTTGCTAACATAGGATAATACTAGTAAGAGAAGTTCATCTTCTTCAAAAGAACTCTTGTCAAATTCAATAGTATCTCTCATATAATCCCCATCGTTTGCATCGCACTCCACATATACTATATACAATTCCCTATTATTCGGAATAATGGAGTATTTAGCTTTCTTCAAAATATCAAACTTTTTGTATTTCATCGCGTATCAAGTACAATAAAATTATCACACATTTTTATAACATTCACTCTTATTCCTCCTTTTAAAGCTCGTGTATCACACACTTCATACTTTTCTTCTAGGAGAGAGGCGTCTTCTTTAGTAATCTTTACCCAATAGACACCATTTTTCTGTTTAGAACCATTCCATATCAGATGCTTTACTAGCCAGATATAGCGCTTCTCTACATCATTCATTGTTAATAATAGATTTATAGATTTTCTCAGACTCCTTTAGGAACAACTCTGATATGTTTTCGTCAGTAGTAAATTCCTCCATAAAGATTCTTCCGAATTTTATATTGATAATATTCATAGAAGCCATAGCTTCTCCATAAACCCAATCCTTGAAACATACATTACTAGCTTCTATTCCAGTATATGTAAGTTTCCTGAGCATACATATAGAGCATATTTTCTTACACTCTTTTCCTATCTCTACTAATTCAGTTAATTCATCAGGACTAGCCTCTCCTATATCTCCAATCTTACTTAAATAGGCTGAAAATTTGGATTCTGACTCTCTGTCCTTGTAATACACAACAGAGTATACCCCACTAAATCGTGGGGCAGATTCTATGTCTAGAACAGCTATTTCAGAATCAGTAATAAATACATCGTCTATGTAATTAAAATAGACATTTCCTAGAAGGGTAGAATCTTCAAACTCAGTTGGGCATAACATTGCATATGCCTTTGTCCAGGTTTCCTCTTCTATATCCTGAACCTTGTGAGACGTATTAATCATTCCTATTTCGTATAAACTACACTCATCTGGAACTTGTAATTCCATATCGGCATAGTTACCTCCATAGTAGTACTGTCTGTAGTTAATCTTTTTCATTTTTACTCATAGTCACGAATACACTTTAGAACAGGCTGTAATGGTGTTCCTTCATCAGATAGATAGAAATACTTAACAGTAGCCATCTTTCCAATAAGCTCTTTAAGTCTTTCTCTATACTGCTGCTTAAGCTCTCTAGAACCCATCGGCTTAGCCTTAAATTCTATACCATCTTCAGTTATTAACGTAAAACACATATCCTCTTCTCGAAGACCTTCTGATAAGCCAGTAATTTCAAACTCTGCATCTTTATAGAATTTAAATTTAAGCATATCATTAGTACGTTTTCCGAAGCCATACTCCTTATCAGGATTTCTACACACTACACCTTCCCAACCTTCTGATACATACTGGTCATGGAGTTTCATTATATTCTCATATCCAGAAACCTTCTCCTGTGGAACTAATTGCATTTGAAGTTCTCCTTCTTCCCATTCTCTATTTGGGTCAAATCCAAGATTAAGTTCTTTCTGAAGCTGCTTAAGAATTTCAAGCCTATCAGAGAACTTCATACTAGGAATCATTATATCGTAAACATAATATTCAAGCCAGTCACAGTCAACTGCGTTTTTCTCAAGACGAGCTGCTCCACTGATTTGTTGGAGACTTTTGCCATGTCTATACAACTCTCCATCAAGAATGTAAGTGGGATGATTCCTGAAGAACTCAAGCAATCTCTCATTGTTTCGGATATGGCTTGTTGAATAGTCATAATTTCCCCCACCTCTGGAAGCAGATAGAATCTCACCGTCCTTATAGTAGAAGGAACACCTAACTCCATCAATTTTTCTGCTAGCATACCAATACTTAACCTTATTGATTGAGGATTCCTTAACTTTATCTGCAGATTTTGCAAGCATGTGCTTTGCAAATCCATTCTGGTCGGTTTTAATGTCTCCATAAAATTCTTCCAATTGAGTTTCGCTATAAGTTTCGGGATCGTTCTCTAGCTCCTTGTAACCCTTATCTAAATATTTCTTAAGCTCAGACTTAAACTGTAACTCAAGCTGCTCTCTATGCGTTCTACCAGCCTTACCCTTAGTAATAACGATTTCTGGCTGTTCTGTCATCTTTCCATGTAGCTGTCCAGTAACTCTATTTATTACAAATCCAGCTTTTTCTTCATCCCACTTTTCAGTAGTAGATAGGTATACAACTCTAAATTTACCAGTAGAGGCTTTGCTTAACAAATATTTAATCATGAATAGTTACCTTATAATCATCATAGTCTAATACATCATCTAGTCCACTGTAGTCATATTCATTCTCGATTAAGGTTTTCAAAAGCTCTTCATCGCTAACGAACTCTTCCTCTATATATTTCTTTAGCCATTCTTCCTGTAAATCTTCTCCTAATACAATATTTTTGTGTACTGTAATAGTGACTACTTTCTTTTTAAGTTCTTCTAGTGTCATTTCTGATAGTCCTTAACTAAGTTCCACAAATCATCTATAGTATCAGTAGGAATTATATTTCCGTCTTCATCATAAGCTTCATTAGGAAGACTATTTTTGAATAGTCCAGGCTTCTCAAACAACCACCAATTAACCCAGTCCACTCCTTCATCAGAGAACAATTCCGGAAGTACTGTATTTAAGAATCCCCAACCGAGTTCGGATATAGGAAGTTCAAACAAATCAATTCCAAAATCAGACCATCTATCCAATTCCTTAGAATAGTTCTGAGCATTTTCAATAAGCTTTACAAATCCTTCTTTAGTCATAGTAGTAATTATTTTAATATTCTTTTTGTAATATCTGTCTTCCAACCGCAATCGCACTCCTCGGCTGCTATCTTAAATGATTCCTCTAGGTCTCCACTTTCCATATACTCTGCAATTAATATATCAGTGTCTACATCGTATTTATCAACAATTCTTTCAGTGACTATCTTAACTGCAACACCTTCGAGTTCGTCATAGATAACATCTTCCAACTTACTCATTAATTCATCCCATTCATCACTTAGTTTAGCTGTGGTAGACTTGCTGTCTTCTTCTCTCATAGCTTCTTCGAGTTCTAATATTTTAGACCTCAATTCCTCTTTAGTCATGGTACTTTTAATACATTTTTAACAACAATTTCCTTTTTCATCTTACCAAATTGCTTCTCGATTTCTTCTGGAATATTCACTCGTATATCCATTAGAGAAGTTAGATACTTGACTTTGTCTCTTGTATCATCAATAAAGTGATAATTAGTTTTGATTTGATTACTAATGTCCTCAACTCTCCGCATGAGACAAAGTATTAGGGCTAAATTACATAACCCCAATACCATTAATATCCATATCATACTCCGGTATGTCCAAATCCCCCTTCTCCTCGTTCAGTGGAAGGTAATTCTTCAACAACTTCCCATTCTATAGTTTCATGCTTAGCAATAACTATTTGGGCAATTCTTTCTCCATCAGTAATTCTAACTGGGACATTAGAAGTGTTCACTAATACAACTCCAATCTCTCCTCTGTAGTCGGCGTCAATGGTTCCAGGTGAATTAAGGACAGTAAGTCCCAATTTTAGTGCAAGACCGCTTCGTGGTCGAACTTGCGCCTCGTAACCCTTAGGTAAAGCTATAAACAATCCAGTCGGAATCAAACATCTACCTCCGGGCTTTATTTCAATAGTAGAAGCAACGGGAATACTAGGAACTCTTCTATCAGTAAGATTTCCTTCCTTGTCTACCACAAATGGACCATTTGGATCTTCAATTTTACTAATAGCTACAACATCAGCATCGAAAAAGAATTTCTCAGGCTTATTGTCTACTAACTTAATTCTACTAAAGTCTCCTCTAATATCCATACCTGCTGATAAGGGAGTTTCATACTGAGGAAGTTGATGTCTTGATTTATTAATTATGAGTACTTTCATGTAATAAAATAAATTCAGTTAAATAAAATCTTGCATCTATAACACACTTAGGAACTAGTCCTTCTAGGCTTAAATTAGATCTTAGGGCATCTCTTACAACAGTAGCCGATATACCTTCTTCTACCTGTTCTCTTGCCATGAGAGTCATTGATATATAACCCTTCAGCATAAACTTTGGAAACCATGTTGTAATAATTTCGTATCCATCGCTATAGTAGATATTAAAATGGGACTCTTTTATAATACTAACTATGTTAGCATATAAATAGAATCCCCAATCCTGAGAGTTATCAGACTCATCAGTCAAATCATTAAGAGGCTGAATGATACATCTACTAAGTAAACCTTCGTCCTCTAAGGCAGTTTCTAGTAATTTTATCCTAACCTTTATAGGAATAGGATTACGCTTGTTTACTTTATCAGCACTACCAACTAACAAAAGAACCTTATCGTTCTCTGAACAAGCTTTTTTAATTAAAGCTAGGTGCCCATTGTGAATGGGCTGAAACCTAGCTAAAATAACTCCATATTTCATTTCTGATCTTTTGGTTTTATCTCTGTTGTTTTAATTATTTCCCTAAAGTCGAGCAATTTCCAGTTCTGCCTCTTATACTTCTTATGGTCTTGTGAAAAATCTTTTAAATCAGATTTGTTACAGAACAAAGCAAAGGCATAATCAACAATAATCTCAGAAATCTTTTCATAATTCTGTTCCTTGTTTGTAGTCAGGTTGAGAATTACATCATCAATCTCTAAGTCTGGACAATTATACTTAGCTGGAATATAATTTTTGTCGTTGTAATATACACAAACGATGTTAGTAAATTTTCTTATCATACACTTAATTCGTAGAGTCTTATTGGAGTAAATTCAAATATAAACCACTCTCCATCTGCATCCTGGAACATACTAGAGTCCCAATCTATCATGGTAATTCTCTGTATTATCTTAGTCGGCTCACTATCAATAATTAGAGGAAGCCCAACCTTAAACGCTCCAGTTATCCCTTCGTACACTTTACCAGCGCCTGACCTATGACTAACTTTAATCATTCCGTGCTTGGAGTGCAAGAGATTTTCTTCTTCTTCAGTAAAGTCCTTGAAGATATTCTCTTCAAGTCCTTTTATCAGAAGTTTCTTCCTTTCAATAATATCTTTAACCTTCAATTCTACCATACACTACAGGATTATTTAATGCTTTCATTATCTCTTCTATGGTACAAGTATTAGCTTCACTGTAGAATGCCATTACTGGAGCTGCATCATTATCAATTAATACAGCAAATGGAGTATGTCTAGCGCTAAAACCTCCCTTAAGCTTGAAGGCGTTTTTACGTTCCTTAAACAAGCCTTCATGGTAAGTTTGTAATTCTACTAAAGGATATTTAGAAAGAACCTTTTTTAATTCGTCAACCAGATGTTGACTGTTATCATCATATGCAACCTTAAGAATCATTTCCAAAAACGTGATGTTATGTCTTTAACTATGGGTTTTCCACAGCTATTATCTATATGAAGCATAACTTGATTAGTTGTCTTACTATTTAAAGGCCCGTTTTCTTCAATATATGGACCTAGCTTGATATAATCGAAATGCTTCATATTCACGTGCTCTGATAGTTCTTGTCTACCTGAGTACCATGCCACTTTTAAATTCGGATAATAATCTTTAACAAAACTAGCTAACACATTTACTAAGTGAGGGTCAGAATCCCCTCCCATAAATGCTATACACGAAATACCATCTGTAATTAGTTCGTCTAGATGAATAATGTAATCATCAGAGAACCCCTGCGGATATTCAATTAATGGTTTACCTATATCTTCGGCTAGGTATTGACTATGACATCCTTTACAATGACAAGGACAGTTAGATATATTTATAGCTAATGTAATCTCATCCGGAATTTCCTGAAAGACTACTCTGGCATCAACATATTTAAGCATACTCTTCAATCTTTTTAGTTTCTGTATCTAATATAAAAGGTCTTCTTACGTCTAAGCAAGCAAACTTGTCAGTAATAATGGGTTCTGATTCCAATTGAGTATGCCCAAATATTTGATAATATGTAGACTCTCTATCTCCTTCTCTGACATCGCTCCATACCATACTGCCTGTATTAGACCACCCTCCTCTCATACGAGATACTTCCCATAGGAAGCCAACTAGAAAGTCCTCAGGCTTAGTAATTAGGTCAGTAATAGTAAAATCCATACTCTTTAACCAATCATTAGTAACTCCAGCATGAGTATATAGAATACCTTCCGAGAAGTATTTGAGTTGGAATAGAGACTTGAAATTCTCAAACATTTCCTTAATTAGCTCTGCATTAGCGTAATCATACCTAGAAGCACTTCCGAAATCATAGCAATAAGCACAGTCGTGATTTCCAAGGAGTAGTATTACCTTATCGGGATTATCAACTTTGAATTGGATAATCTCTTTAAACTCCTCTATCGCATTCTCTCTAGTAATACCTTCATAACCATATGGGTCGAGGTAGTCCCCTAAAAAGACTACCTTATCCACACTATTAATCTTCTCTTTTGCTTTTCTCCAGAATGGTCTACCGTGAACATCTGGAATAATTAAAACTTTACTCATACAACTTTATCAATTCTATAATGTGCTTTTTCATCGTATTTCCACGCATTACATCTTTCTTTATTTCCTCTACAATAATACCCGAAGTCTGCACAAGTCAAGCAATCTTTACATAAGTTTTCTTTAGCATATTCAAGATATATTTGTCTCTTCTTTTCTTCGTCATTCCCATAAAATACTAAGGTATAAACGGTTCTATCAACTGAGCATCCAGGTCCTGCAAAAGTTTTAGCTTGTCTAGATACTATATGAGATAGATTAAAATGTTTAATAACTTGCATTTCATTAAGGAACTTCTCCAGCTCAGCAGCTGTTCCTACAAACTCTTCTATTTTATACATTTTTTGAATATGTTCTTCTTTCAGCTTCTATTCTTCTATCCTTACCAAAAGCAGTGATAGGTCTTAGATAGCCAATAATTCTGGTATATTGAGTAATATGTTCACTTCCACATTTAGGACATACCTTAATGGGAGCTTTCACAATATGTTTACAATCCTCGCACTTACTATTAGGAATATTGAACGTGAAGTAATTAGTTCCTTGCTGAATAGCAAAGTCTATAAGCTTCAAGTATTGCTCCTTAGACAGATGTTCCTCCAAGTTAATGTGAGCTGCACTACCTCCATCTGTATACTGATAAGTCTGCCTTCCATGAAGTATAAACTTATCCAACACTGATGTATCATCATGGGCATTATAGAAGTAACTATTGTATAGATTCCTATCTTCAGGAACCCAATCATTCTGTTACACCCTCCTCCGTTATACAAGGAGGTGATTCATTTAAATATTGTTGTAAATCTATTAATCCTGCGTGAACCTTACGATGACAATTAGCACAAAGACAAACACATTTTTGTATTTCTGCTAATAGCTTGTCTTTTCCCAGGTTAGTTTTTTTACTAATTGTAAATTCTTTTTCACTAGGATTTTTATGGTGAAAATCTATACAGAACGGCTCGCTTTCTCCACATATAATACATGGAGTCTTCATTAAATGAAGCCAGTCCGTTTGATTTTTCTACCTTTTCTTAGATTCTTCTCTATGTTTTTCTGGATTAGCATCACGCAACTCTTTTCTCCTAGCGTTTCTGCAATCTCTACATTGATTTCTTCCAGATTCAAAACGATCAAGTGGTAATTCTCTACCACATTTACTGCAAATTTTAGTTTCCATAAATTATTGTTTTAAATTAGTACTGGTACTAGTATAAATATTTTATTGTACCGGGACAATAATTTAGGGACAATACTTAAATGAACGGCTTTATGTTTCCATAAAGCTCTCTATGTCACCATAGAGTTCAGACTATTACATACTTTTAACTAATATATTCACATACCCCAGTTAAAAATCCTCTTTGTTTAGTCGTTCAGGCTGCACGGATTGGTCCTGCTTGCCCCTCGTTGTCTTAACCTAATTTCAGTCCTAGTTAAGTAGTTTCGAGTCAATTAAAAGAGGTTTTAGATGGACATTGGTTCTAATCCATCTTCTTTATCCCATTTATAATTTTTACCACCAAGTCCCTCTGCTGGAACAACTTCAGAATTAAATAGGAAAGGTCTTTTCTTATCGTGGATGGAATGAATCTTATTCTGCTCCTTAATAGTTCCGAGGATTAGTTGCAAGAACTCGAAATACTCTGGATTATTAGATACTTTCAGTCCTAGGAACTCAGCAGCTTCATTCAAACCATTTAAACCAATAGTACTGTATAGGTCTTTAATATTGATATATCCACCATTAGAAGAAGCAAACATCTTCTTTTCTTCCCATTCATAGAGCATAGTCTTATAAGTAATGTGATACTTGTATACTCTCTCTAGAATATCTATTAGATATTTTTTGAGTAGGGCAACATTATCTTTACAATGCAAGAGATTTTTGTCTCCATCTTCACTCCACCAAGTAGTTTCTTGTCTAGCCCAATCTTGGACAATTCTGTTAATATTCAGAGTAATAACATTACAAGAACCTGTCTTTACACCAGTCATACCAGAGGTAGGACTAAATGTATTTTCAGCTAATTCATTACGAAGACGACAACAAGATGCAAGACTATCTGCACTGTCTGAGATATAGGTAAAGAAACTATGACCTTGAGAATACATTTCTGCACATAAGTCTTTATAGTTCTTATCTATAATGTCTTTACCGTCATGCACCATAGCAAAGGTTTCTACTGGAAATGTCAGAACTTGTTTCAAGCGAAGTTTATTAAACCAAGACATGAACAATCTCTGTAAAGTATCAATTGCTACCCATTCTGGCTTAGTTCCGTCTGGATAGTAAAATTCTCCAAATAGAGATTCAAAATAGGTCTTATCGTAGTACGAAACATTAGTAAAGGGAGATTGATAACTTCTGTTTCCAGCAGGTTGATTAATTCCCCAAACAAACTGTTTAAAAGCTTTAAGGATGGAGTCTTCGATAGTTCTCTTAATAAGAGAATGTTCCGAAGTACATATACAATCGAGCTTCTCATACCACTTTTCTCCGTATTCAGCAATAATATAATAGTTAAGTGCAATAAAATAGCTACCTACAGCAACTGCTCCTTTACATTGAGAAGACAATAGAAATACTAAGTTAGTAACCTGTCCACTAAATGACTGCAAATCATTAGGAGGACCAGGAGTAACTCCGTCAATATTACCTACTCCCTCTAACATTAGAGGATATAACGAGACTGCCATACAATACTGTTTAAGTACTGACGTAGAAGCCTCATCGTGAGTATAAATAATATGACTGTCTAGGTCTCTAGAATATTGAGAAGAGAGTTCGGGATAAAGAAGCTTTAATTTCTTCTTCATACGATAGCGCTGAATTTCTCTGTTCTCGCGCTTTCTATCTTCACTCTCTAATGTAGCAACGTTCTTAGATACAACATTAGCATTTCCATCTGTTTCAGATGAAGTAGCTGCATTTTCGGAACTATTAATATAGTTATCTTGATAACTAATCTTAGCTATGATTTCTCTAAGTCTAGATTGTTCACTTCTATACTGAGAATATGCTGAGGCTACATCATCGTAACCATAGTCCCTCAAGGTTTCTATTACTACGTCCTGAATCTCTTCTATAGTAATGCCGTCCCATAAATGCATATCAGCCACCATAGCTGTAATGACTTCTTTATTTTCTTCAGGACAGCAAGCATTAAATGCTTTAGATATTGCTTCTACTATCTTATTACCGTCAAATTCCTGTAAACTTCCGTCTCTCTTTACTACTTGCATATTAAATACCCATTACGTCCTTAATTAACAATGTCTTCTCGAATTTATTTACTAAGTCTCTCTTATCCTGGGTAATCAAGTCAGTAAATGCGTTATACACGGTAAATCCATCTACAACATTGTCTGTTGTATAATACTTAGATTTTTCATCATAAAACAAATCTTTATAAACATCAATCGGAGCAGATTCAGCTAATTTTACAGAACCAAATCCCATGTTGATTTTAGAATTGATGCAGTTGTCAACCCAGTGACCTAGGTCAGCATATATATCATCTTTCTTATACTCCATCTCTGAAAGTTTCTTAAGCATTAAGTTGGTTTCATCTGTCATCGACATAGCATTTCTTAAGAAGCTATAGTTAATAGCAGATTCTGGCTCTAGCTCAGAAACATTTAACATTTCTGGATTAAATACACACAAGTTTAGACAAGCCATATTTAAAGCTCCTACATAGAACTTAACTAATGGTTTACGAGTATCAAGGGCATAAATCATACTAATTACTCTTTTATGATTATCCCAAGCATATTCGTCCGGCAAAACACCTTGAATCCAAACTCTATTGTATATTACATCATCAAAATTAATCTCCCCATCTTTAGTAAGCGATATTTGGTCAGCAGGCTTAGCATTAATGATAAAATTATCAGTCATTTTAGATACTCTGTCTATAAACGGAGTTACATAGGCTTCAGTAGTAAAATACTCTTTATCCTTAATTCTAGTTGCTTTCCCTTGCATCAATTGTTCAATCGTCAATTCCATATTTAAACATTATTATAGTAAATCTCCTTTAATAGGAGGTCTAATCTAAAGTGTTCATCCAATGCTTTAACCCTATGCCTTAGAGAATACATAGCTAATTCTGCAAAACTCTCTAATTCTGGTTCTTTGTATGCTTTGGAAGGTGAAACTCGAAAATATTTGCGCCATAAAGGTTCAAATTTTTCCATTAGAGTATCTATTTCCTTTCTCGGAATGTAGCAAAAATACCTTGCCGAATCGAGAAATACTCCATTGAAATTATCTACTCCTAAATGAGTACTAGTATCATAATACACGTTTCCTAAATACATCATAGCCTGTAATAAAGACCTATGTACGAAAACAGAGTTAATACCTATATCTCTTTTAGTTTCTTGAAGAATCCAGAACTTGACATTCCGGTTTTCATCATAGAACCTAACTATTCCATCTGTAGGTTTTCCCGCGATGGATTCTTTTCTTCCGATTATTAGAGGATTAACTAAGCTAAAATAGTTATAGAAATGATTTTCTATTACATCTTCAAGCACACAACCTCTGTTTGTATAGAAATTAATTCTAATCTGAAGTCCTGTTATAGGAGTAAATTCCATTTAATTGTTAATTAGTTGTTACACTTCCATAATTAAATTACGTTTAATATCTATTAAATATTGCTTATCTCAAAATAAAAAAGGAAGACCACCCTTAGGCAATCTTCCTTTTAAACGTATATCTTTCAAGAAATTAGGCTTCGATACCGAAAGCTAACCAAGTACCATTCTTGGTATTCTTAGAAGGAGTATATTGTGCAGTTGCTACTACTGCCTGTCCTTCAACAACATCCTTAGTTTTCACCAACTCAGCATTTCCTTTATACTTACCGCTCTTATACAATTCTTTGATTGCGTTCTTAGCGTCAGCTTTGTTAGTATCAACTTGGCAAACAACAGTCTTAGTTTCTTTGTCAATCCACTTGTAGAAAGTCTTAAACTTACGCTTTCCATCACCTTTAACATCGTCAATCTTGTACGGACGCTCACGAGTGTCTGCAACAGACGATTCGATAGTAATCAGATAACCAGCACCGGGGCAGTTCTTGCCTTTCTTAGCGAGATATTCAAGCATAAACTCTTTTACATCACGCTCAGTAATACCCTTAGTCTGTTTAGCTTTCCAATTTTTGTAAGCCTGAGTTGCATCACCATTTACATGGAATAATGTACTTTCAACTTGTGCGATTGCTGCTTCTTTGCTTTCTGCTACTACTTCTACTTTCTTAAAATTCAAAATCGTTGTACTCATAATAAATAAAATTTTTAAACATAAATCATTAACATATAATCTGAAATTATTTTTCCGTATCTAATCAGTATTGTTTCCCTTACTGATGTAATCAATTATACTACATCATACATAGAAACCCTAATCTTCAAATGTTAATTTTATGTTAAAGGACGTTAAAATCCTCTTAACTAAAAATCTCTTAAAATGGTACATAATTGTCGAGCAAAATCTGGAGCTGTTTGGGCATATCTTTCGGCTTAATACCAAAGTCAAGAAAAGTGGTACACCCGTACATTAAATCCTCACAGATAGCCCCTAAAGACTTCAGAAAGGTATTTTTCTCTCCTTCCCTAAAATCTTTTCCGACTTTCAATAAAACATCATAACACGTTACCTTTTGACCTTTTTTCTTTAACTCATTAGTTATATAACAAGTAAGAGCAATACAGGCTAGTTTATCACCCATATTGCTCCCTAGGTAGTTTAAGGTAAAGTATTTTGAGTAAATTGATGACAATTGTTCAAAGCTGATATTTTGAAGGTCGTTCATCAAGAGAATAGTCTCTATAACCTATCTGATAGGCTACATACTTCAAAAGAGTCTTGAACTCATGAAATCCTTGTCGCAATTCCAAATAAGTAACTGGCCTAACCTTACTATAAAAGTTCGGAATGGTAGAAACTACTAAGTAATTAGCTTGCAATTTTGGATTCTCCAAGTTATAGAACTTTTCAGCACACAACTTCAGAAGGTATAAATACATCGCAAACTCCCTACTATAGTGATACTTATTGATATTGGTGTCAATTTCACTAACGATTTTTCCAATCGTCTTAATATCATTCACTACAATAGTGTTAGTTTCTGTATCTATTGTATAATTATCTAGTTTGGACTTCAGGTGTAAGATAAACTTTTTTCCATTAGGGCAGGTCGCCTCCACGTCCAATAAAATAGCTTGCTCATTTTCAGAAATAGGTGTTTTAGTTATCCCTTCAGGATGTAAAAGTTTCTGCACTTGCTTATTGCTATTTAATGCTGATACACAAGACTTTACGATTTCTAGTGATTTGTTGTCAAGATATATAATTTCCTTATCTTGTGTTAAATCAAATTCTTTTAGCTGTCTATTCTTCCAATAGTTAGTAGAAGCTTCAATCACAGATTTAGCTAGTTCCTTGGTAAGCTTTCCCTTGTAATATTCGACCTTGTCTGATGCTTTCTTTACATCGTCAAATGTTACTTCTCCTTTCAGAAAAACGGGATAGAGTTCATTAGCCATTGCTCCCAACTTTGCAGTAGGTTTACCAATGTCTTCTGACAGTTCAAAACTATCTGGCTGTAGCACTAATTCGTGTACAGCACTTCCAAGTTCCAGAGCAGAAGAGAAAGTATTTTTAAACCCAGTAAAGAATTTATCTGGATTACCATCCTGCCGAGGATTAATTAATCCTAAACGGGAATTACTAACGTATCCACTGTACTGTTCAGAAAAATATACCTTATCACTTATCTTCTCCAATCTTAGTGTGTCTAGCAGCGGCCTAAGCTTGATATCTTTTAATTCCATCCTAAAGTTGCTAATTCTAATTCATATGCAAATCTAATTTCGTCAATATCTAAACTATAAATGCGGAATAAAGGATCTCCATTCTGGTTATGTGGCCTATCTATTAGCAATGCTGGAAGTCCAGAGTTTATTGCCATAGTCACATTACTAATACTGTCGTCGATTAATACATCGCATTTGCCTTTTATCAAGTCAGCCTTGTTTCCGTGCTGATAATACATTTGATAAATAGGTCTTATGGGTAAATTGTATTTAGCTAGACAATTTCGAGTATAAGTTTTACTGTTAATTCTTTTAGTCGCATAAATATGCGGCTCGAAATTCGGCTTTTCTAGCAAGGGTAAATTTTCCCAAAACTCCTTGTTGTAGCGAAGACTTACTACGTTTCGTGTAATTACGTGCTCGACTAAATCTGATTCTCTAGGGAATAGTGTTTTATATGCTCCCCAGAAATCGAAGATTGTGTCATCCAAGTCTAACGCTATCCTTAATGGATTACATAAATTCATTTATCTCAGATACGTCTCCTAAATATATTCCATGTTTTTCAGCAAGTTCTATACAGAAATCATCATAATCCAGAAGATCATCTAAATCGTCGTATTTATTTATATACATACTCTTTATCTTCTCTTCGCAATCCTCATAGCTTCTTGCTACTACTTTGCTAATAGTACAGACTTCGTCTGTATGCCATGGAAATAAATATATGTTCATAACTCGATTACTTCAATAACGTTCAATCGCTTCTTTATTAATAGCTCTAGGTCTTCTCTATCTACGTAGATGAAATGACTTTTCTTCAAATCAGATAAAGTGGAATCAAACTCAAGAGAGAATGCTTCCATTGTTCTCCAATTCTTTTTAGCTGTCCTTAAATAAAGAGCATATTCATCATCAAAGTCATTAACTATACAATTTTTAATCGTAGGAACTGGACCTTTAACTACTAACTTTTTCATTTTCTAAGCAATTCATAAAAATATTCTATAGGTATTACAGCAACTTTATTTCTCAGAGTATTTAACATAACCTCCAATTTTCTTATTAACTACTACCGCTGCGCACATCTTATCATCTGGTACATTATAATATTCTGCTGCCTCAGATATAGAATCAAAAGACTTCAATATGTTCCCATCTTTGTCACAAATATCAACTTTGGAGTTAGAAATTTTATTTCTATTATTTCCAATAGTATCAACCCATCTAAGATTAGAAACACAATTATTCTTTCTATCCTTATCAATATGGTCAGCTATCTCCAGATTGTCGGGATTAGGAATAAAAGTAATAGCAACTATCCTATTTATTCTTCTATGGTACTTCCTACCCTCAAAGCATAGGCATACTCCTAAATATCCATCCTTATCCTCATGAGGCTTTAATATATTTCCTCTTTTCCTATTTCGTACTTGTCCATTATTAGACACTTCATACGTCGGAAACTCTGGATATACCTTCCATTCCTCCATTCTTGCACATTTCTAGTAGCTCATAAAAAAAGCTGATTGGGATTACAGCAACTTGCCCTCTAGCTGACTCTCCATTCTTTCCTGCCTTTTTCCAGCATATACAGAACGGTTTTGACTTATCACTGCAAGCATCTCTAATATCAAAATAGTTAGGCATATTCTGAGTAAATTTAGCTTGGATATTAACTGGAAGTTCATTGTTCATGTCAACAATATCTATTTTGTCAGCATCAGCCAATTTGTTTTGACTTCTGCTAGACACACATCCTTCGTATCCTATATCTCTAAGCTTGTGAATTATTTCTAACTCATACTGAGAGCCTTTTTGTTTACTCTTCTTTGCCTGCTTACTTCTTCTAACTGCGGGGTCTGCCCATTCAAAGGTAATTCCGTCTTTTGATTTTGCTCCAGAGCCAGGCTTATTAGCTCTAGCTTTGATTGAGTTTATCTCCAAACCAGTTCCTTCAGAGGCTAATTCAACAGATTCAAAAGTTTTTCTACTACCGTCCTTAAAGATGGCTGTAACACTTGTATTAGTCTACTTTTTCATTCTTCTTAAGTTTCTTTATGTAATTAGTAATAAATTCTTGTGTACCTTTTCTTCCATACATATGGTAATAATCACTTATATCCTTAGCTCCTGTGCTTCTGGGAATCATTGATACAATTAGTTCTGGATGCTCTTTCCTAATCTTATTAGTAAAACGTACTCCAGTCAAATCATTATCATATAGCAACACAACGTATTTGAATCTCTGCTTTAATTCTTCTAAAATCTTATCAGAAACAAACTGAGTTTCAGAGTTGGGAGCTATAGCTGGTATTCCTAAAGAATATAAACACATTACATCTTTCATAGATTTAGTTATAACAACTAGTTTTCCACTCTTAGCTAATTGCTTATAGCCTTGAATAGTCTTGGTTGAAACATTTCCTATGAATCTAAACTCCTTTCGTTTTGGCATATAAATACGCCATTGCTCGATGTTCTCTTTCTTCCCAAAATAATATCCATAGATAGGACTATGTTGGGCAGACTGTGCATATATATTTCCATTTAAGAATACAGTACTACAACTGTATACCTTAAACCTATGTAGAATATCTTTAGTAATACCAAAGCTTCCCCACCACTTCAACTCAGGTTCTGAGAACTCCTTAGCTTCTATCTGAATAAAAGTTTGTTTCTCTTCTTCAAACTTAGGCTGGATTTTCACTGCAACTTTCTTTACGGAAGAATCTTTCGTATATCCAAAGTCTTTAGCTATAATCCTTAAAGCAGTGTGGTAGTTACAATTATACTTTTCCATAACTACTCCTTCGAATGTGAGACATTTTCCAGAAGCAAAGTCTTTAAAATACAAGTTTCCAGATTTTCCTCTAAAGAAACTGCAAGTGACATGACTGTCACTACGCAAAGGAGACTTAAACAATCCTTTCTTAACTGGGATGCCCAGATAATAAGTCATGTAAGTCTCCTCATTGTTTTTAGATAGAAGAAATTCCTTAGTAATTTTTGGTTCAAAAGTATAATCAAACATAGTCACTAAGGAATTTATGAATTACTCTACTAACAAATCATTAGAGTAAGTCAGTGATGTCCAAATCATCTGCTGGAGCTTGGTCTACTCCTGCTACATCTGCAATTGGATCTTCTGACTTCATTTCAGTAGGCTTAGCCTTCAGATATTTCTGACGTTCTCCTTCCTCATAGTCAGAGAAGAACAGCTTATCGCCAATATAGTTATCAGAAATGAACGACTCACCCTGTTTGTTAATACCAACAATACGCGGTATATCAGCAACTACCTTACCGTCACGGTTTCTACCAATCAACTTCAACTTAGTCTCTGTTCCCTTCACCTTCTCAGTGATTGTAATCAAAGCCTTAGCTACATCGTCGAAGCTCTTAAACTTAGAGCTAGCTGCTTGCATCTTTTCGAATCCTGCAGGGTTAAGAACCTGCGCAGTCTGTTTAACTACAGCCATCAAAGTTTCGAAGTTGGAGGGCATCACTACCTTTCCACCATTCTTACTATCAAATTCTCGTCTCTCATCATCACCAGCTTTCGGGAAGAATTGAGTTACTGAGAAGTAACCATCTTCGTTCTCAAAATTGATAGACAAAACTTTATAGTGGGCTGTTGGGTCCTTCTTCCCATCAAATTCCTTGATTTCGCAACCCATGAATTTTACATCATGGATATTCCAAGGGGTTAAAGGACGACGTGTGTTTCTTACTGCTGAGTCTGCTGATATACCAAAATTAAATGCCATAATTAATTCAAATTAAAATCAAATTTTTCTAAGTTTTTGTCATCTTCGTCTATGTTTAAATTATCTAATGCTTCTATATCGAGTTCTTTTTCGATATCAATTATCTCTTCCGGCACAGGATTTGACTCCTGTACCTTATCTCCTATCAGATAATAAATTCCTTTATCCTCTGTAGGTTCCAACTTAAAGACAGTACCGTAAGCAGAAAGCTTTTCGTTAGCAGCTCCTCTATAACTTACAGTATTACTTTTAGTCAGCTTGTTTCCAGCCTTAGTACCGAAAGCAGCATCGGTTCCAATAATAGGAACTGCCTTCTTATCCTTTTTCTTATACTTGATGTCTACACGACAATCTGCACAGACTTGTAACAAGTCTACTGCCCCTTGGGTCAAAATCAACTTGTTAGAATCAAGCGTAATAATAGGTTCAGGATTTTCATCTACCTTAGCAGATGAAGATTTACTACTTGCAGCTTTCTTAGTAGCTACGGTGTCAACATGGATTTCTTCTTTACCAATATAGGTGATTTCACCCGTTTGCTCATTCACATCATAGTGAAACAGTATGTCTAATTTCATTATTCCCCTTCGTTATAAGCGTCAATAACTTTAATAATCTCATCCAAATCATTATCAATTTCTAAGTCTTCAAACATTCCCAAAGAAGTCTTTGCTACACAGCTACCATCATTGTTAGTGATAAGCTTATACTCCATTCTACCGGAGTCTCCTTCGTTTACTTTAGTAAAGAAGATATATGTAAACAAACCTTCCAAGGTTACTTTTTCAGACAGCAACTTACCAACAGTCTTGATAACATACTTAGGATTAACGTTGTCTCCAACATTTTCTGAGTGAGTCAAGAAGATCATTTTGCAATCCTCTCTCATCTTTTCTGAATATCTCAGAATTTCCATAGCGTGTTGAGCTAATTCACTAAACTTAGTATAACCAACTTCAGTTGCTCTATCAACGAACTCATAAGAGAGAACATATTGGAAGTCATCAATGATTACCTGCTTGATGTGTGGCATCATCTTATCAATAATTTGAAGAATTTTCAGTATTTGGTCCCACTTTGAACTTACATAGTAGTTACCACTCACGTTCTTTCCTTCGATTTTGATGGGAATATACTTCTTCTTCCATGCACGGAAGGGAAGGGGTTTACCCGTAGTACTTATAATAAAAGTAGTTTCGGGATTAAGATTTCTTAAACTTGTACTTTTTCCAGTACCTGATTCACCTACGATAGCAATTGTTTCAGCAGCCATTATTCTAATGCAAAATTAAAATTCGAATTTGAATTATCTAATTCTGTAATATCATCTAGCTCCTGTTCTACAATAGAACTATTATCTTCTAATATATAGTTTGGACTTGTATATCTCTCATAATCATAAATTTCATCGGGCTTCGGCAGCTCGTAGAACATATTAATCCATCCAAAGAAGTTTACTCCAACCTCAACATCGCAATCCCCATATCGGTTCTTAAGTACCATAATACTCCTATAATAAGAGCCTAGATACTCAATATTGTAATGTTTATAAGTCTTCAATCCATCTCTGTGAGGATTATACAATGCAATCATGATATTACAATCTTGCACAGTATTACCTGAATCCTTAGCATCGTGAATAGTAAACGCACTTTTGCCTTGTTTAAACCTCTCAATATTTCCTTGCTCTCTATTAGCTTGCTGTATTACTACAGGACTAATAAAACACTTATCTCTAAGAAAAAGAAGATAGCTAGACAACAAATCAATATCAGGCTTTGTACCAACAAGACCAATATGGTCTACAACTACATTATAAATAAGATTAGGATTATTTGGAGTATAGACGAGGCGGGTTTCACTTTCAGAAAAGGTTCCCATTTCCTCCAACCTAGTTTTCAAGATGGCATATACCTTCTTCGGAGTTACCTTCTTGTCATAGATTTCTAACTTCTTACTAATCTTATCTATCCAAGGCATACATTGCTTAACTAAGTCATAATGCTCATCAGATAAAATATATTCTTTTTCTCTTGACAATATCTTCTTAAAAGATAGTTGGATTCCATAGGTCTCAAATATATATATGGATAACAGCTTAATATACAAAGCTACTTCTCCCATTTCAAGACTGAAATACAATACCTTAAAATCATCATCATCAAGATGTTCCATTAGTGGTCGATATACATAAGCATATAAGGCAAACGAAGTCTTACCTGCACCAGAGTTTGATAGAATTAAAGTATAGGTTTCCCTAGTAACTCCATCAATAATACTCTCTAGCTTAGGAAGTTTCATAGAAATACCATGATTTAGTCCCTGTCTACCTCTATCAATTTCATTGAGAAGTTTATCAGAAATCATAGTAATCTCATAGAATCATAATTAACTCCGCCTTCATTCTTTAATGCCTCTAGTTCTTCCCACTTATGGTCTATTACAAAATTAGCTATTGTGGTACACAATATATTGTGTTCATTAGCCCACTTAACTAACTCTATAATATGGTTATGAGTTTCTGGCTTCCATCTGATAGTTTTACCATAAAACCTATAGAAGTCTTCAATTGTATCAAATTTCTTAGATACGCTTTTCAGACCCACTTGTGTATTATTAACTATTCCAAATAATGGATAAGTATCCCACAATTCCTTACCTAAGTCGAATGAACACTTATAAAAGTCTTTCACAACTAACTTATTTAGAGGAACATCTAGTGGGTTAAATACAGACCCTTTCTCAGGAATCTTATAGGATTTATGAATAACTCCAGCATCGCGAAGTCCAGTTAATAGTTCTATTGTAAAACCACGAGCGCATACTCTAGAAGAGAAATACTCGTGGACAATTTCGGGTTCATCACCCTCTTGGGCGATAAGAAGAATTTCTAACAACAACAGCTCACTTGGGTTTATGCTATATTTTTCACAAAACAAAAGTTGCTGTTTCAGTTCAAGATTTTTCACGTGTACAAATTAATAGATTTTCTACTAATCTATACACCAAGTCTAGTTTACTTGTTAAAGCGTTAAAACTTGGTTACGTGATAAACTTTAGTCCTCAACTTTTTCGCTGGCAGTTTCAAGAAGTACTGCATAGTCCTTCTTTAATTCCTTCAATTCAGCGGTAAGCTTACTAACTTTAGTTTCCAATGCTTTGCACTTCTTAGTCAAAGCAGACTTCATCTCATTAAACTCTTTTTTAGTGTAATAAGTTTCCATAATTAAAAACGATAGGTAAAATTCTGCAATTTTTTCTTGTAAGGTTCCCAAGGCTCTCCATTAAGTAACTTTCGTAAGTTATCTACATCAATAGTAACATACTCGCTCTTTTGATGAGACTTCTTAAACCATTCTTGTTCAACGGTATCTTCTAGCACTAATGTGAATATTTCAGAGTATTTAGAACCTTCTTTTCTAATGACCCTACCAGCGGCTTGAGTGCTTTTTGTGCTACTAGAGTCAACTCCAAGCATTATCCCGACCGATAGACCGGGACAATCAAAACCTTCAATAGCCAATTTACAGCTATTAATCACGCCCTTGTCTAGTAGGGCGAACTCCTCAAGTGTAATTCTGTTTTGTTTTTTACTTTCTTTGCCAGTGTAAACATATCCTACTCCTATCTTCTCTGCCATTGCAGTGTTAGCAGAGAATGTAATAATTTTCTTGTCTGCTCTGTGAGCAATAATCTCCCTAGCCACTTCTAATTTAGCCGGATGATTATGGATAAACTTTTTTCTAGCTTGTAAAGCTCTCATAAAAGCCGTAGAATGAAAGGTAATCTGCTTCAAAGCATTAGACAGTTCAGCTTTATCCGAACTACTACAAATCTGGTTTCTGTAATTAAGCCTATTTCTGAGGCCGTCTTTACCAA
Organism: Bacteroides sp.; assembly: GCA_019414725.1. Taxonomy (GTDB): domain Bacteria; phylum Bacteroidota; class Bacteroidia; order Bacteroidales; family Bacteroidaceae; genus Phocaeicola. The sequence goes on along the minus strand of DXLM01000001.1, from coordinate 25,302 downwards.
CCATACTCATTGCGAGTCCAAAATCAAAGTTAAAGAATTCAAAATGTCTTATAAATTCCCTATTTTGCTCGCGATAGCTTTCGATGTCTTCTGCTGTGATAATTACTTGATATTCAGTAAAATCAGATACCCAACCATTGGCTTTGGCTACTTCAATAGTTACACTATCAACTACAGGGCAATATTTCTCGACTATAGTATGTCTACCGTCAAGTCTTTCCAGAGTAGCAGTTAGTCCAAGAATTAACTTGTATTTAACCTTACTAAATACAAATTGTAAAGTCTCAGCAGCAGTTCTATGGATTTCATCAATGATTAAAAAGTCACATTCGTATCCATTCTTTGCTGTAGTATTTACAACTTGCACCTCTGTATTTAACCCTAGACCTTCCTTATCTAATATATCTATCCACTGGTTCTTTAAAAGTTCCGTGGGGACTACTACCAATGCTCTAATAGTAGGATATTTAGATAGAACAGCCTTTAAACAATTAATAGCACATCGTGTTTTACCAAAGCCTGTACAGGCTTCTATGGTGCCTCTTCCTTTATGTAATAACCAGGCTCTCTTACATTGCTCCTGTCGCTCATCACGAGTAACAGGAGTAAAGAGGTCTTTCATCAATCTATATTCCTAGTGATGTCCCATCCTTTAAGTTCTGCAACTTTCTTGATTTCTTCCATCTTATCCTTCCATTGTTTAGCCTGGTTCTCGCATTGATTTTGGAAGCGATAAAGAACTTTGTTTGATAGCAGTCTGAGCTGATCACTAGTTAAGTTAGCATATTTATCTCGTTTCAATCTACACATAGATCTAAACTCAGCATAACTTAATCCAGTATCACAGATTTTCAGAGCTATAGAAGGATTCAAACGAAGTTCCTTACTTACTACTAACAGTCTGTTAACAGCTTTACCTGTCACTGGGTCTTTACGATACAAGTCTTTCTGCATTTCTTGCTGTGTAAACCACAGTCCCATTTTTACAATGAAGTTAAGCGTCAAATGAGAGTTGTCAAACAATCCCAAGGAATCTAAACAAGCATCCATAACTAAACTTACTGGTACTTCTCTAAACTCTACAGGGATTCCATTAAGAATTTCTCCAATTGGATAGACCTTAATAGCCTCATTAGTTAACACTTCCTTATTGTTTTTGATAACAGCTTTCAAGTCTTCCAAACAACGTGTGTTTGTGTATTGCTTTTCAGCTCTAAGCCATCTAATAAGAAGCTCTGCACGACATCTTTGTATTTGGTCGGACACAATTCCGAGTAATGTTACACGACCCGGATTCTTGGTATCAGAGTTGTACAACATTTGTTCACAATGATTGTAGAATCGTCTCAGCTGGTCATAACCTGCGTCTACCAATTTAATTTCCTCCTGGACCCCATTTACCTTAGGTCCTTTCCATACATAGCTATTAACGTCGTTTGCTTTATCGCTCAAAGCCTCTCTCAGCTTATCTCCTAATACAGTCATAAATTATTCTTTAAAAATACTTCATAGTTTATCTCCTTTTTAATGTTAATCTAATAATATTTGTCCATCTTCAATGATAGGCTTTTCATGAATAAATTTCAAGAAAATTATATTACTATCCTTATATGGAACAAAATCTTTACCATCGTACCATTTATCGATGCCTTCTTCTACGTATCTTAGTGAAACATAGCCGACATCTCCTAATTTCATAGAACACTGGTTCCAATTCGGGAATCGAACACACATTATATCCTTGTAATCTAGATTATCATATTCTAGCCTTTCAAAGACATAATTAGCGTATCCCATCCCGTCCTCACATTCAGCAACAAATTTGACATGGTAAGTTACTTCTTTGGTTTCCACACTTCAAATGTATTAATATCCTCGAACTTCCTACAACCATAAGAAGCGAAGTCTCCTTGCAGCTTATCCATGTTAGGCAAGCAAGGGTAATTCTTACACCTAGTGCAGCTACGTTCAGGATGTTTGTAGTGAAAACCATCTTTGTCCTTAAACATTACTTCAGTAATAGGCATAATAATATTAATACACATGAACCAGCAGCGCCATATTTAATGACATTCTGCTTCTTTTTTAAAGACTTATTAAGACCTTCAATAGATCTATTTTTATCTTCAATTATGTTTCCATAATACAGTAACTGAACTCTACGAAGAGAATCCGTTTTTTCCCAACTCGTATTTATTAGTTCTAGATTAGTTATTCGCTTATTCAATAACGGAACAGTTTCAGACAACTTCTGATGCTCAGCAAATATCAGATTAGTTGTTTTTAGTTGCTCGCTGGTTATTGTAACGGTCGATGTATTCTGAGAAAAAGCACAAATTGATGCTATCAGAACTAGACATAATAGTAGATACTTTCTCATCATACTCTTTGTCTATATACTTAATTTTCTCCACGATGGAATCGTTAACTATATAGATGCTATCTCTAATTATAGAATCCCTTACTATTTCCTGCACATTAGGTGGAGAAACTGTGGTTTCCTTCTTAGGTATTAGCAAATAAATAATTAACAATCCCATCAAGGCTATTAAGATATAGCAAAACTTAGTCCTGTTCATTCAGCTCAACGCCTATTGCTTTGGCTTTAGTTACCAGTTCAGCGCATTTAACTACATCTATACCTTCTTTAGCTAGATTCAAAGCTTGCTTCTCTTTATCAGAGAGATTTTTGATTTCATTTTTGAGGGCTTCTTTTCTTTCGAATCGAGCTTTCATTTGGTTATACCCCTTAATGATACGCTCTGGATTTTCTTTCAAGAAAGTAAGCTCCTGTTCCAAGAATGCTTTTACCAGCACTTTACCTGCTACACCTCTAGATGTAGTATAAATAGCTGGACACTTTGGATCATGAAGAGCCTTATCGTAAGCCTTCTTCTGTCCCTTAGCCAAATCGAAGGTATCACCAGGATTACATACTGCAATACCAACGGTTACTACTCTACAGATTCTAGCATAGTCCGGATCATTTGTGCATATGTATTCATCGGGAGCTACCCAACCTACTGCTAAGACACAATCATCCTCACTTACTTCAGCAGCCTGACTTAAAGCACAAGCTACAATTTTACGTTCTTCACCCTTAAAGTCTACAAATGAGTCTACCATGTACTCAATCACATCCTGTTTCATTTTCTACAATTTTAAAACCGTTATTAATTAAATATTCTTCGGGAGCAAATTGTAATTCAAAGAACCTATGCAGAGAGTATTTCTTCCTCTTACAGCATAGTTGATTCTTTTTCAATACAATGGGTTTATTAGAAGAGTAGTATTTTTCTTCCATTAGAGCAGCTCCCCAGCTCCATATTTGATATACTGAACTACAGTAGATAAACTTATCATGCGTATGCACAATCTGTTTATCCTTCTCGTAAGTCCTCCGTGAGGTCGTCATAAAATACCTTTATAGTCTTAAAAATGAATTGATTCTTTTGAGTATTATAACAGTCATTCCAGCTACATTTCTGATAGTGAGATAGTAGTTCGGAAGCTTTTACACCAGTATACACATTTCTGCAAAAGCTATCGTCATCATCACAATCTGCTGCGTTTATGGTGTACTTTCCAATAGAAATCGCATAATGATAATGACTTCTCGCTACTTCGCTAAACTTTTCTTCTAGTTCATAATCCTCGTAAATAATGACTTTGAACTTGAATTTATCTCTACTTAGTAGCCTGGCTAGACAGTATGCTATATAGCAACACCCTCCACAATTAACGTCATATTCCTCATCTAAGAATCTACAAAGCTTATTCAGCCTCTCCGCTAGAATCTCCTGAATCTCCTGAGACTTCGAGTTTAATTTCCTCCTTTGCCTTTTTAAACTCATCTAAGTACCTACCTAAAGTTATAACTTCATCTTTTCCGAACTTTTTTCTTACTGCATAATGGCGACATCGCTCTATAGCAGCTTCTAGGGGATAGCCATAGCCCTCCACTTTAAATTCTTTTCTCGGATTTTTCCCACCAATATCATACAACAATTCCAAGTCAAACCTCGGAGAAGATTCACTAATGGGAGTAAGTCTGTAAAAAGGACCTTCAATTACCATTTTATTTTGTTATTTACAAACGTCTATTACAGTTAAGTTCTCGTTGCTGGGACGATAATTAATATCCCTATGAGAATTAGATACAATAACCTGGTCAAAATTATTACACATATTAACCAGGCCTTTATCATTAACTGCATGACATACGATTATGATAAACTTGCTATTTGGATATCTCTCTTTGAGAACCTTAAGCTCTCCTAGGAAAGTTCCTCCAGCATCACACAAGTCATCAATGAACACAAATGTAGAATAGTAGCAATTCTTAGACTCCTCTATTTCAAAGGACTCAATTCTTCCAGTCTCTAGATTTCTTTCCTTTTTGAAGACTAAATAACCATAGTGAGAATAGTTACTTCCATATCTGTCCTTCGCCCCATGGTCTGGGAACACGATATTACTTTGGGCTGGAATCCAAGAGTGGTGTCCAAATTCCCAAGGTAAACATCTGTCACCAAGAAGATGAAAAGTTCTACTAGAATGTGCCTCAAGAACATATATGTTTCTATAGCCTAAGCTATTTAACATATTACATACTACTTTCAAGGAGAATGGACGATTAAAACTCATTACTCTATCCATACGCATAGACATTAAATAAGTAATGTGTAAATCCCATTCTACTTCTTGTCTATCTAAAATATCTCCTACTTGCATTAAGAGGAATAAATCCTCAGTATTAGATATTCTACAAATGACATCAATAGATTCCTTTCTGTTTAATTCCTCAGTAAGGAAAAACTGAGGCTCTCCATCAGGAAATCTAGTAACATCGTACTTAATTTCACTGATTTCCTTGTTGATTAAGTTTAATTTCATCTACTACATATTTTAAGATTTCATAACTTTCTTCCAGACCTGCCCTATCATCTAGGAGGATATTATAATAGGGTTTCTCAGAATTAGGAAATACAGGACTTTCATTTGTATATAGCTCAAAGTCTTCATCCAGACCTAATAATTTAGCAGTTTTCATCTGTTTAATACATAGCTCTTGAAGATTTGTTTCACAGGTAAACAATATCAAATGAAATCCCAATTTATAACACTTATTAAGTAAATTTATGACTTCACTATAATCTCCTCCATTATTATGGTAATCGAAAATAGTATTATCAAAATCGAAAGCGACTATTAGCTTTCCGTATTTATGATACTCTTCTAATAGTCGTTTCTTGCAAGCTTCTTTCCCAAAAGGATGATTAAAGTCCATGGTCAATTCTTTGTCTGATTTCTTCAAGAGAATATTCTTTCTTCAAGATACCATCTTCAAAGACAGTCTCTAAGCATCCCTCTTTTTCCTCCTCGATTGAGACCTGGTCGGTAGCAGTATACTTCCCATCCAGACCTTTATAGACAGCAATCAAACCTTTCAAAGAGTTCTTAGTACCATCATCAGTTTTAGGATGTTTGAAGATTTCTTTCAATTCGCCATTTACTACGCAAGCAGTAGCCTTAATAGCAAACCCAAGACTATCTCTACTTGCATACTGATAGGAATATGAACCTACTCCCAGAACGAGATTACAAGCCGCCATATGAGCGTTTTCTAATCTCAAGTAGATTTGCTTTTGACGTTCTAGAGTAATAGAATCTCCATAAAGCAGACCAACCTTAGTGCTAGGATAGCGGTAATCCTTTGAAGTAGTATTCCATCCGAAGATTTTACCAAGCATATAATATGCCCCATAATATTGACCTTCGGACACTTCAACATACTCTGCATCGTCGTTAAACGGAGCATAGCAGCAATAATACTTACCTTCTTTCATTCTGGTATTGAAGTGAGGATTAGTTCTCAACCCGCAGATTATATCTACCGGGTCTCCACTATCAGGACGGATTACTACTCTACCATCACGAGCCATAATGTCTTTCTTCAGCTTGGGCAAGAAATTTTCAATTACATTCCAGAAATCCCAAGTATCAGATACAATAGAAACAAACCCAGAAGGATACAAATCATTAATTAGACGTTTGAAAGTGCCCAGCTCATCTTCCTCCCCTCCAGCACACATTACAGAGTGTTCTGTTGCTGGAACTGTAGCAGCAATCAATTCCTCGTCTGAATTAGCTCCATAATATTCTTCCAAAGCAGCAATAGCTGGAATAGTTTCACTTCCCACAAAAGAAGTCATATGCGCCATACCAGATATAATTGCGGCTTCCATTCCCGCCATACCTCGCATTGAGAAATCATGACAACAAAAACCAAGATTTACATCTGTTGGAAAACCAGTCTTGCAAGCATGACGATGTAGCTCTTTCTTATAAAGCCTAGCTCTAGTAGCAGATGTGCATGGCATCCACAAGGTACAGCTGATAATAGTCTCTAAGTAGTTAGTTAACCAAAAGAACTCGGGTAGAGTATTTGTAATGGTCATCATGGGAACCCGAATAGGGCACACAGAACCTTCAGGAAGAGCCTTTATGCGAATTGGTAGATACCCAAGGTCATATAAAGCTTCAATATGTCTGTACCCAACGGATTCAATACCAACAAAGTTGTTTACTCTACGATAGAACATCTCCACAGCTTCCTTCTTTGGTAGATTAAAGAAGTTTTTCTCAAACTGTTTAATGAGATATTCTTTGATTAGGTATTGAATACCAAATACTACTGAACCTTCGGTTGCTTCTGGGAAGTATTTATTACTTCTAGGAGTCCAGTTACTATAAACTTGTTCAGTACCTTCGGGGTACATTCTGTGATGGCCCAACTTGTAACCATCTGTAGCATTAATTATTTCCATTCTAATTTTTTGTTAAAAGTTATTTCTTTTACTTCTTCAGTTTCGAGTTTTCCACCTTTGATAAAGTATTGGTGAATAAGAGTATTAATTGTTCTTGCTCCAAGAGTATTATTGCGAAAAGAACTTTCGAGATACCCTTTCAAATCACTAATGACTTGTTCTCTATTTACATTAAAGAATAAGTCAAGATAATTCTGCAACAAGTCTGAACACTCCAAGATAGAATACAAATCCTCTAGAGTGAGAGGTTTAGTATTGTAGATTAATCCTACTCTTCCAAGAAACTCTGTTTTAACTCCAAAGTCTCTTAGTCTATCTAATGTAATGTGAGGCTCATTATTGAATGCTCCAGCAAACACAAATAGTACATTATCAATAGGGACTGATATGTACTTCCCATAATCGCCAAAAACACTAGTAGTATCAGACTCTAAAAGTTTGAGAAACTCGTTCTGTACACTGGCAGTAGATTCATTAGCCAGTTGGCTATTAGTGTTTCCGTTGATGAAAAGTTTATCAAACTCGTCTACGAAGACTACAATAGGTGTGTGACTATAGTTAACAAGTGGAGATAGAATTTTGCTTAAACTATTTCCAGAAATACCCTCTTTAGTTATTTGAGCTGCATTAACTTCTAGAAAGTTAAGTTCATTCATATCACATAACTGTTTAATAGTAAAGCTCTTACCAGACCCGCTCTCACCTGTAAGAATAAAGTGCGATCTTATCTTGCAATTACTATTTACAAATACCTGAAATATTCTATTAACTTCCTTAATTAACTTGTCTTGCCCTATTATCTTACTCATAGTCAATTTTCAATAAATATTTAATATTACCTCCGGCACTCAAATGCCTAAAGCATTTAGTTACGAAGTCCTTGGTTTCGGGATGTATAGCTCTAGGTGAACTTAGAAATTTAATCCACCAGTTGTACTCACTCCCATAGGTAAAATCTTTATTATAGGTTCTCCCAGCAGCCAGATAATCACAGACTAATTCCAAAGCATATTTTCTTGGCATTTTCGCTGGAACTCCTCCTTCATCTAAACTATGAACCCAATATTCATAGTGATGTGGATTTCTTCCTCGATGATGTAGGAAGGTTTCAGAATATCCGTGTATGTTTTTCTCATTAGCTAGAGGACTAATAGTATCGTCCCAATACTTTATTGACCTACTAAATTCAGTATAGCTAAACTTAGACCAGTCATGTACTATTCCCTGCCAATAAAGACCTAACTGGAAACAATAGCGTGCTACCCAGTATTTATGCTTAATAATCCTAATTAGATGTTTAAATATTCGTGTCATGTATTGAGTTTGATAAAAACTTAATAAAAGAAACGTCTACCTCGTAATATTTATCGCCGAGAAACTTAAGCATATATATAATCCAGCTTACTATAGAAAGCGAGACAGCTACAGGAGGAAGACATAGGCTCACTAGGGCTATAACTACAGCCCAACCAGGCACAGATATTCTTCTCCACCTTCTCCACCTTCCAGAACCTAAATAATCTAGTTCATAGGTATGATAAAGTGTATAGTATAGGAGCGCATAGAGCACAACTCCTATACAATCACTTATCAACATAATCTTTACGTCCATACTTAATTAGTATTTCTGGACCACAGAATAATGTATTCCCTATATCCCTTACCATTATACCATAATAAGACATTATCCTCTGTAATATCTACATATGGGTCGTAATAAATAAAGGCGATTATCAAGACTATTGCTAGTATAATAGCTAACATAGATTATCGAGTTTTAACGGAACCAGGTCTAGTGGTTGCAGCTTGGAAATCTTTTCCCTGCTTATCCCACCATGCCTGTTTATCCTTTAACCATTTTACTTTTTTCTTGTATTTCATTGTTCTGTTACGATTACGATTCTGTTAAATTCTCTATCTCCAAACTCAGTAGTGCTTCCGCAGCCTTTAACTATAAGCTTATCCTCTGGAGCGCCATAACTGATAAGGGCCTTCTTCATAGATTCTGCTCTAGCTACAGCTAAGTTGTCATTAAAATCTACTGGACCTTCTTCAGAAGCATATCCTTCAATCATATATGACTTACCACTATTTGAAATATAAGCTGCTAACTCCGATACTGCAACATTAGAAGTTGTAGAGATTTCAGAAGAGTTCTGTAAAAACTGAATTTTAGGTGTAAGAAGTTCTACCTTAGTAACTACTATAGTATCAGTCTTAATTATTTCTACTGGTTTACGAGATTCCAATTCGCTATTCTTAACCCTCAACTCGTTAATAGCAGCATTAAGACTTTCTACTTCAGCGTCACTATATAGTTTCATCATAGGAAAGTTTCCTTTATTAGACTTAAACCGGTAAGTGGCTCCTATATAAACATTTACTTCATGATTTAGAGGAGTAGTCTTTGGAAGTAGCATATACTCTGGAGTAACATTTAGTGCCCAACTATCAGTAATATTAAAGTTGCATCTAATTGCACCTCTTGCAGATACATTATTATAAACATCACCATAAGTATGATACCAACCAGCACCTATCAGTAATACAGGCTCAAATAAACGTCTAGAGCCTTCGTATCCACAAATAAGATTAGTTAGATTAGTAGTTACATTAGCTGTAAGGTTATGGGAATCGAAGAACGTTTTACTGCCTTGATTCATACCTGCCATCATATCTAACTCTAGTCCGAAGATAGGAGTAATTTCTTTACCCACCGCAATATTTACTAATACATCATGAGGTTCAGCCCAACTTCTTGAGTTGTCCCAAATTGTGGTACCTACATTACCAGAAACATACCAGTTATCTTTCAAACTTCCAGTTTCAACAACTTGTGCGCTAGCAAACACGCACATTAAACACAAACAAATAATACTAAAAATTTTCTTCATAATTCTATTAATTAAATTATAGACTATAATATCTAAATAATTTGTTCTTTCGACTTAGTGTAGTCAATGTGTATGATGTTGACATTGTTCTAGAGGCAATATTCGTTTACCAAAATATCTCGCTCTTTCTAATGTTCAAAATCAAATTTAATAAGATTACCATGTTTAAAGAAAGGTATTTCCTTAAAATGTTGTATGCCGTCATACTCTATAAAAGTGTCACCAATCTTAAAGTCAATAAATGCAAATCTTCCATTTTTAAGAGGTATTCTAACTTGCTTCTGATATTCAATCCCATTATCTTCTAACCATGATTGTATAAATAATTCTCCTAAAGATTTGGGTTTGCACATAGGGCATCCGGATTGTCGAAGAAAATCTCCCGGTCTAATCACAAAATCCCCATGGATAGGACATCCTATTATAACTTTAGAATCATTATTAATATAAATTGTCTTAGAATAATCGAAATTTTTATCAGGAAAGGTTTCCTAGGCTTTCTAAATGAACTTTTCCGTATTCCAGGCTTTGTTAGTCCCGCTTTTTATAGAATTAGCCCATATACCTTTCAAGAGATTGCTAGCAACTACCTCCACTTCTCCAAGTATCTTGGATATAACTATTACTGACTACCTACTGCCTCTATAAATACTCTTACTAAAATCGCAATCCGGATAAAGAGTCTATACCCTTCTTAAAAATTCTTCCTAAGTTAATTTCTTCATGCTATTATGCTTTTATACTAGTCCCACCAAGACCTCATACGTTCAAACTTTAGTTTGTTGTATAAGTACCAGGCTTTTTCTCTTCTCAGATAATCTTTAAGGATTGGAGTATTCCAATCGAGATCAGCAGCCTTAGGGTGGAATCGATTCCAATTTTTAGTATTTATGTGTCTATCTACAAATCCCTTTGACCCAGGTCTAAAGTCATGGTGATACGCAGAATCTATTTCTAGCACAATATCTAATAGCTTTAGTGCTAGATTTAGCTCTTTTTCGACACGTTCATTGCCTTCCGCAATTCTAGATACCTTAAAGTATTCATACATTCTAATTAGGGCTTGTTTCTCTAAAGAGAGAACAAATCCATAATCGAATGGATAAAACTTCATAGCTTCTTTGATAAGTTTCTTATTCTTATTCTTTCTTAGTTTCATATTCCTGACTTGCTTCAACTGCTAATTTATCTGCGAGATTATTCATCTGAGAAAAGAAGTCTGAACTTGAAGTATGTCCTTTCACCCAACAAAAATCTATATTAGGACAAAATTGCTTTGCCTTATTTAAGACCTTGTCGTATAAATTCCATAACTCTATATTCTTCTTTCTTTTCCATCCTTTAGTAGCACATCCTATGACGTACTGAGAATCTGAGTAAATAGTCAGAGATTCGATTTTACGACTTACTGCATTTAGAGCATAAATTACTGCTAACAACTCACATTTATTATTAGTAGTATTAGGAATCATCTTACTAAATTCATAGGCTTTTTCCCCATCAATTACGAATACAACTCCTACTCCTCCTGTGTCTCTAGACGAGCTAAAAGCTCCATCAGTGAACACTTCTAGCCTGCTCATCAGCAGTATTTACTCTCATGTTAGTTCCGAGTAATATTGCTATCTTTAGCAAATCGTCTCGATTGTCACAAAATATATTATCTAAAATATAGTTTGCGTAATCAACAATTCTAACTCTCTTTCCTATAGCACCATATTTTTCGTTAAGCCATTTAAGCTGAGGAGCAAAATCTTCTAGGTCGTCTCCTAAATGCCGTAAAGCCTTCCTAATAGGAACAGGAAACCACATTTTCTCCTTTATCCAGTCTAAATGACAATAACCAAACGCAAATGCTCTACTTAAATCCTTCTGAATAAACTCGTCTAACTCGAAATTTCTCTCATGCCTACCAGCTTCCTCGAAATCATCTTTCAAATCCTCACAAAAAATCTGATTAAATTCAATCATAACTCCAAGTTTCTAGGCAAGCTATAAGTTCCAGCATCCCATATCTGCAAATAACCTTGAATGGTCCAGTAGCTATAGAAAGATAAGGACTTTTGTTGTCATTGTACAGCTTCATTACTTCTCTTAGTAGTATACTAGCATTTCTGGATAGTTCGTAAAGAGTGGGAACTCTGTGTTCGTTCGGACCTACATACATTTTCCATGTACTTTTGCCTATACAGCGACCCTCGTCATCATACTCTCTATGACTCTTGTTCCACTGCATATACTCCAGAACCTTATCAAAATCAAAGTTCTCCATAATGCTTTTGTATTGTTCCTCCAATGGGGGACAATCATCCCTTGTCAGGACTGTTCTCTTTGTTTTGCTCATTTTTGTAACAATTAACAAGATTCTGTAAGTTGGACAACTTATCAGTTCTTACACTGACCAGTAGCCCACCCTTACGTAAGTTGTAACTAAGTTTAATTCCGCAATGATTTAGAATTTCGATAAACTCTCTCAATGCGCTTCCCTTTAACACATTTCTGTAGACTAGTTTCTGACCATCTTGATATCCTGCTCGATAGTATTCATTCGCAACATCAGAAATAAGCCATCGCTTAATAGGAGATACCCTACTTAAGAGTTCATTGACTCTGGTTGCGATAAAATCCATATTACTGAATACTATCAATTACAAGACTATCCACACCTAGAGTGTCTACACTCATTGTGTCAGCAACTTCTTTAACGATTGCGATAGAATCGTTTTCTGGAGCCTGAGTTTTTGTATTACCTGCACAAGCAGACATCAGTGCAACCATTCCGAAAAGCAATAGTACTTTCTTCATTTTTCTTAATTTAAATTAGTTAATAATCATTTTATCTATCAAAAAAAAGAGTGGTTCCAGTATCTGTGCTTCACCAGATACTTTCCCCACTCCTATCACTCCGAAGAGCTTGTACCATTATTAGGTTGGTCAACCTCCCTCTTCATCTTGTTGAGAATTTGGGATAATAGTCACCAAGTTTAAAGATTACTTGTAACTGAAGCAAAAGGCTAGAATCCCGAGGGGATTCCGTAACTCCTTCAACACATGGTTGACGAGCTATGTAGGAAGCTAACGCGCAGGCAAAGATGAAGCCGTAGTCAAAGACCTAGCTACACTAACAAAGACTAAGACAAAGACTCTCAATTAGAGAGTGGGTTGTAAATTTTTGTGTAGCCAGCGAATAAAGATTAAATCCATGCGGATTTAAAAATATACTGTTCATAATTATTCCTGTTAAGTATGTTATGTTAGCTTCCTACGGAAGTCCTCTAATTACTTAGAGGAAGAGTCGCCCTGTCTCCTAATCTCTTCGAAAATATCTAAAAGATTCTTAGGCAAAGCGATTTTTAGTTTGGAAATACGTTCCATTTCAGAAGTTTTCCAACTATTGAAACGACTTCTCAACTCTCCTAATTCGGAGGTATATTTGTCGTAGTTTGCTTTAAATTCAGCCATTTTCTCACGATACTCTTGTTCTTGAGTGTTAGAAAGTTTATTAACCTCCTCCTTAAGCTCAGCTTTAAGAGCATTTAACTCCTTCTCGTAAGAACGATAGGTATCTTGAAGAGACATGAACATATTGTCCACTTTTTCTACTTCGATGGTAGGGTCTTGGTAGTAGAGAATTAAATCTCTTCCAGAGCCTTCCTTATAGATAGGACAATTCTCAGCTGCATGAACTTCTTTTCGTGCCTTACTAAAGGCTCCTTTTGGATGAATATACTTTCCATAGGTAGAAGCAAACGCCTCTAATCTTAGGAATTTATTTCTCTTGTTAATATCCCACGACTTTATGATAGTTTCTTCAGTCGGAGAAGGTAGAGCTTCTGGATACTTAGGCTGCTCTGGCAGTCCTATTCCCTGACTTTCTGCCCAATCATCAAGCATAGTAGCAGATACTTTGCCAATCATTCCTTCTTTCTCTTTGATAGCTTCTCGTACCCAAGCACAAAAACTATTCATGGCAGCGACCTTTTCCAAATCATCTTTTATAAAGTCAAGGGACTTTTGTCCTACTGTCATTAACTGCTTTTCTCCTCCACCGATAGAGGCTACAGATACTTGAAAGAATTTCACATTATTCAAGCGTTCCTGTGCTGCTTGAATCATTTCTTGTGCGATGTTCGCATAGAAGTTTGCTGACGTAGAAGTCAACCCTTCATTTCCAAAAAATACACTGTTCATATTAGTTACGTTTTGTTAGTTTATCCACAACATTAATTATTGATTCTTCTCCTGCTATAAATCCATCACGATGAACATTTCTAAGTAAACTCTTCAGAGATTCTAATTCTTCATCTGACTTTAGAGTATTTTTTCTATATATTTCAATAAGTTCTTCTATATATCTTTCCATATTATTGATATTAAATTAGTACCCGAAGTGGGACTCGAACCCACACGCCCATTACTGGGCATCAGAGCTTCATACAATCTATAAAAGATTGCTTGGACTATGTCTTAACCATATCAATTCTGACTTAGGTTGCAGGTGTATAGTCTCTACACATTTATAAAAAGAAGTAAGTTCATCCGTATGAAGCTACGTTCTAGCTTAACAGAGGTTCTTGTTATCTTATTCTTTTTCTTTTTCTTTTTAACTTAGCTCGGCGTTATTACCATTTATAGGGCTGATACCTTCACCGAATTAGCCTGCTTCTACTCCAAGAGTTTCCTCTTGGGCATCCATACCCCTGTTCTTTCCTCTATAATTATCAGTAAAGGCATGACAATTAGGACATAAAAGTTGCAAATTCTCTATCCTTAAATCATCTTTTATACCATTTACATGATGCAGTTCTAGAGCTATAGGTTTTCCTAACCACTCAGTCCTGCCACAACACTCACATTTATATTCCTTAATACCTTCCTTAAGAAGTCTTTTACGTAAATTATTAGTATTTACCCATGTAGAGTTTTCTACTAAAACTTCTTCTAAAGGTCTGGAAGTTTTAACTGGCTTGTATCGTTCTCCTTGATTCCAAACTTTACCAGTCATATGTGAAGTATCTAAATTATATTCTTTAATCTTTTTCTTAACAGTATCATAGTTACTGCCAGCTGCTTTAAGTCCTAATTTTCTCATTACTTCTGCATAAGATAAACTAGTTTTAACAGCCTCAATCAGTTGTTCATCAGTCCATTTTCTTTTACTCATTATGTATATTTTTATATACACAAAGATATAATAAAAATTTGTGACTTCCTATAAAATTCTGTTAAAATAGATTAATAAGAAAGAACATTTCTTTTTCTAAATCTGACGTGTCTACCAATTCCACCATTCGGGCATAATAATTAGCTATACTCACGTACCGCTAATCAACTTACTATAATAACAGTACAAGTGTTAAATTCAAAGTTAAAAACCGTTAACTTATTTAAACTGCAAACAAATGTTAATAAATTTATCGACATCAGTTCCGCAATCTACATAATTCGGAGTGTTAGCTTCGAAGTATTTGAGAACGGCCTCTGTTCCAAAAAGTCCTATCTCTTCAAAGTCATACCCCTCACCGTGAATATCCGATGTAGGCATATTTGGTCTGAATACTAACCAGGCTGTACCTGGAAATTCACAACACGTACAAACAGTCAATCCACTTTCTCTTAGTTTATCTAAGATTTGTGGACTAACTGTTTTCAATACGACACAATTATCCGAGTTCTGCAAGTCGTTGTCTGATTTCATCTTCGGACATACTTTCCATTTTCTCGGACTGTTTCTTAGCCAGCAGTTCAGTCAGGCGTGCCTTCTCAGCTGCCTTATCTTTAGCTGCTTCTCTAGCGGCCTTGTCTTTCAGCTTATCAGTGATAACATCTTTCACAATGTTGAACTTTAACTCCAGTTCGCTATTGCTAGGAGTATCATTAGTTATGAAAGATTTTCTAGGACTCTTGGCTAATTCTTCGTCATAGGACACTGCCAGTCTGTCCAATGCAGGCAGACTTAAGTCCCACAAATCTTCCACACTCAAATTACCTTTACTAGTTGCAAAGCGCAACTTCATTTTAGACGCTTGTTTGTACATAATTAGAATTTAATTTTAAATGGTTTATTATCGACTTTAACTACAACCTCGTCGTGAGACGTACTAGAGAATCCTAGTCCACTCAACTGGTCATCACTGTATTCAGCTTTTGCTCTAGAACCAAGAGCTTCAAACACTCTTCTATGCTCCTTTTCAAGGTCAGCTCTCAGATATTCGTTAAAGAAGCCTCTAACAGGGTCTGGATTCTTGCATCCGTCTATCATAAAGAATAGATGCTTGTTCCCTATAGCGTTGCCTTCCCAATGATTAGGAGAGAACATAATACAAGAAACCTTCTGGAATTTCATTGTATCAATTCCCCACTCGTTAGTAGATTTGAACGATGTAGAACCCTCTTTAATAGTAGGAGTCATGGAAATGTTTCTTTGTCCATCAACATGGATACGAGCAACTTCAATGTATTCCTTGCTCAGAACTACTTTTCCATACTGGAATTTGTGAAGTTCTCCATTAATCTCGATTTCCATTTCGAAACCAAAATCAATACTTTCCCTCTTATAGAAGTTATGCACTCTTACCACATAATCTCCCGGTCTTAGTCTGCTAGGGTCTGTCCATATGATGTTCTCAACAGCATCTCTAGTTTTTCCAGAACCTGCATTCATGTCAACATCAAGAGTTCCTCCAGTATAACCAGTCTTGCTTCCATAATAGATTTCTCTTCCTCCAGGCTCGGTTACATGAAGGTCAAGGTCATCATAATTAAACCAGTGAAGAGAGCATCTCATGAAGCCGTCTACATTTCCACCAGCAGCCTTTACCTTCTCCTTGAAAGAATCAGCTACAGAACCATTATAAACCCAAGCAAAGTTGTTATTCCACTTGAACAACTGTCCAGCATCCGGATTTTCAGGAGCAGTCAGAGTAACAAAGTTGGGAATATGTTTGTTCTCTATCAAGATAGAAACCTCCTTAGCTCCTGGAAGTACATTCTTGACAAAGGCATCAGCAGAAACCTCTTGGGCCTTGGTAAACTCTTTTGGATTTACTGTAGAAGTTTCAGAGAGCATATCAAACATTCCTCCCTTCATCTTTGCTCTAGTATCTCTATTTACGAATAGAACATCATTCACAGAAATATCTTCTACGTGAGCGTGACGACGAGGAAGTGCATCAGTAAGACCTAGCTCTTCTACCTTCTTCTGAGCAGCTTCAATTTGCTTCTTAGTAATAAGAGCAGTAGGTCTCTTATAGTTAGCAGGAGCCATGATGTTTTCATATGCCCTTACGGCTCTCTCCAAATCTACACCATTACTTAGATCAATAAGTAAAGTTCCCATAGCCGTGTTTCTAATCTTAGCTATAGGAGACTTAAAGTTTAACCAGCAATAGTTAGTTCTTACTTCTGGACTCAGAGTTTGGGCGGCAACCAATGTTCTTCTAAATTCCTCCAAACTCTTCAAGAACTCCGCACCTCTATAGAGATTGTTTCCTTCTATAAGCTCAATAACAGTTTCAACTGCCTCTAGCTTAAGCTCGCTGATAGAACGCTCAAATACCCCAGCTCTTGCTCTGACATCTCCCCTGTAACCGGCAGCAGAGTCAAAACCATGAACTCGTTTGTTGAACTTGAAGTTATTCGGAATAGTTACGTACAGATGCGTCCAAGTTCTGGTTGTTCCATCAGGAAGCAATTGAACATTATGGTCACAACCATGAAATTCATTCACATCTTGAATAAAGACATCTCCTATTCCAGCTTCCTTAACCAATTTAGCTAAAGCCTGTGCTGTTTTCTCATATCCAGGAGTATGCACATCGTCCCAGAATGTTTTAATCTTATAAGTTTGAGGGTCAATCGCTACAACTTTACCATAATGCCGGATAAAAGATTTACAGGCATTGCAGTTATGGTCTTGTCTAACAGTTTCGTCCTCAAACGACAGAAGGTAGCCCATCCAAAGGATGTCTTTATCAACATTAGCAACAAACAGGTTTTCTGCAATCATATTATTGAAAGCAGCTTCTACATCTTTCTTAAAATTCTTAAATTCCATTTTAAATCTATTAAGTGTTCAACTTTTTGTTCATTTCTCCCTCTAAATTTCTAAGAGTTTCTATACTCTCTTCATAGAACTTATCCTTACCTAATTCACAGACTTTGTAATTAGATAATATTTGCTGGAATCGCAAATGTGGACTACATTCTATGATTTGAGCTAGTCTAGTTAAAATCTTAAAGTTAGCTTTTTCTCTAAGCTCAATAGCCTTTTCAATCTGGGCTTCCATACTCGTTGATAATATCTAACTCTAATTCTTTAACTTTACTCTCATATAGAGAATCTTCAGCATATCCAATCCTATCTAGGAATCTATAATAGTCCTCTTCTGGATCGTACCTACTTAGAATAAATTGCTTATAAGCAAATACACAGCTTATCCAACTGTCAAACTTGAAATAGGACATCGTTCTTGAATTATATAATCCGAACAAATTATTGTTGTCCTTACAAAGTTTAGACTTGAAATTACCAGATTCTAGAACAGCCTGAGCTGTTATAATAGCAGGACTTGGGAAATCATAGTGTTTAAGGGTATTATACAATACTTCCTCATTCACCTCCTCCATCAAATAGAATGGATGTTCCGGCATCAGCATAATTTTCTCCTCTGGAAACCTCGCAGAATGTATCCAGTGGTGCAAGGAATAACCAGTTGCAAATCCGAATACAATACTAATCATTAAAATAATTAAAACCTTCTTTTTCATATCTCAATAGAATTAATAAATCTTGCATCATTACATAGTTGATAAACAACTTTATCAAGTTCTGGGACATAGACTATATAATAGTAATCAAAGAATTGGTTATTATCTTCGAACCCTATAATTATCCCTTTATGTCCACTATCTACCACACAGTCTCTAAATAAATATTTTGAAATATCTTGGCGGATGTCATCGTGGCCTGCCTGTAAAGCTGATATACCCCAGTAGGAAGTATTTGTACCCCTAACTTCCTTTCCTAATAAGTCCTTATCGTATGAAATCTCAGTAATCATGATGTTTTCTCAGGCTTATCCTTTTCTATGTTAACTACTATCATAAGCTCGGAATTAGGATTCTCACGATTCTTCGCCTTCCTGGCATCTTCTTCGGTATCATACTGACCTATAATGAATGGGATATTATTTCTGCACTTAATCAGGTAGTATTCCTTCATTTTTCAATTCCAAAATAACTCTTTAATAATTCTATATTCCCTTCCTTAAGATGCCTTATAATAGCTTTTCTCTCCTTTTCATAGAGAATAATCTTGCTTTCTAAGATACTTATCTTATGGTTGAAATTATTTTCATATTCTTCCAGAGCTTCGGCAATGACTTTAATCGCAGTACAATCCTTCATCATACTCTTCGTTATAATAGTCCTCGCTTCCACTATCATCTCCGATAGGATTCTCCCAGCCATACTTTTCCGCAGTAGCCTTAAATAATGGCAATCCATACATAGCATAGTTATCCTCTGGATAATCCTCTAAGCCTTCCTCAAGAACCCTATTCCATCTAAGAACTACAGCAAACATCAGACTTGCAGAAATGCCTCTCCTATCAAGAGCTTTTTCAAATCCGAACTCTACATCTTCTTTAAGTTGGACAAGAATATTCTCTCTAGTCCACTCCTTGGGTTCTGGATAAGGTTCATCACTATTCCACTTGAAACCTATTTTCTCTAACTGTTCCTGTGTCAGAAATTGAGCCAATCTAGCTCCAAATCTATCATCAAGAAATACAGACCATTCTTCGTAATTGTTTACGATTTCATCTAATGTTTTCATTATAATTCAGACAAATAAATGTTTTGAGGATATTCGTTAAATACTAGTAGAGTTACTGGACAAATCCAAACTCTATCGTTATAATTCTTACTTTTACACAAGTAAGTAGCTCCATTCTCATCTTCTTCAATCTTAGATAGAACAATCTTAGCTACAGAAGGGTCAACCATCTGCAACCTAACAAATCTATCATCAAGAGAATCAAGAAGATCGTCAGCCCCGCCAACCATAGCTAGCTCTCCTGGGTCTCCATCGAAATCTGGCCACCAATAAAACCAGACTCCTCCCACTTTTACAAATTCAAATGTTTTTCGCATTAAACACAAATTAAATTAAACAAAAAATACCCCAACAACTTTCGCTGCTGGGGTACATAGTAACGCCAACGGGATTCGAACCCGTATGCCAAGAATGAAAATCTTGTATCCTAACCCTTAGATGATGGCGCTATCCTGATTACGCAATAAGACTATAAGCCTCTTGCAGTAATTTAATAGTTGGAGTCTTATGATTATCTACAACAATTATCTTGTAAATGTTCAAAAACTCATTGTAAGTCAATGAAGTACAAGTTAAGAAAATCTGGACATCCTCATTTATAGAGCCATTACTTAACCCTAGGTCTACTTTTACCATGCTAGGTAATGTTCCAATCTGAGAAATATCCCAAGTTGACTTAGTTCTTCTAAATACCTCTCTCTGCTTTGCAGTAAGATTTTTCTCCTTCAATCTGGATTCAATAATATTTCCATCAAATTCTAAGGAATTTGTATCTGGATTCGTATTACTTAAAGCCAGTTGAATCTTCTGTACAGCAGAATCTTTCGGTTTTGGTGCAGAAGTAACAGACTCTTTAAGTCCTTTCATTATTTGCAATGACGGAATAAAATCCTTGATTTGGTTAGCGTTCCAAACTAGAAATTTTCCAGGACTGTCTTTAGTAGTTACTATGTACTTAGTTCCTCCATTATAAGGAACAAGAACGTGCAAATCTGCATCACTGTTTTTACTCCAATGGTCTGATACTCGTATTTTTACGTTACCTATAACAAAATAACGAGAAACAGTGGTTTCAGCTTCGATAATCTCGGAAGCTGTCGCTAATAAATACTTTTCTAATCTAGTCATATAATTAATCTAATTAATAATAGATCCCCCACTCGGATTCGAACCGAGGTCACAAGATTACAAATCTAGTGTTCTGACCAACTAAACTACAGGGGAATATAGTGGAGATTTCCACTATTTACTAATTCTAACCTCTGCGGGAATATACTCGTTAGTAAAAGTTTCTAGGTTTTACTTCGGGAACCATTAACCTTGTGCTCACTGTCGGGGGACCACATCCTTATCCATCCAGAAGCCTTGCCGAGACTGGGGGATTCGAACCCCAACCTTCACAGTGCCGAGAGTACCAGACTCGAACTGGTGACCTTCGCATAGACAGTGCACTATTCTACCACTGAACTAACCCTCGGTGTAACTGGATACATAAGTTTGTAACTATATATCTTTTAACGGCAACCATCCGTTTAACAATTCTCAAGTTCAGCTTGCCTATTATAACTACGCAGGGACTGGCTTCGACTTATTAGCATAAATGCTAACAGACCCCGACTGGATTTTTACCTTGCCAGGTTAGTATTTACTTAATAATTACTTTCTTAGCGCTTTCTCTAGCTTTAGCTTGCCTAATCTTATAGTCTCTAACTACTTCCTTCATATGGGTATTAAATTCTTTCATGTCCTCCCATGATACAGGATTAGATAGTTTAGGCTTAGTAAATATGCTATAACTTTCTAGGCTTTTCATTTTCTTCTTTCTGTTTACGAGCCTTCTCACACGCTTTCCGTCTCATTACGTATGGACAATCACAGCACCCACTGGCAGGATTATACCAACAACAATAATCACATTGATGCATATCTAACAGCAAATTGTTTATTTCTCTTTGTTAATACTTTAATCGCTTCCCATATGTCTTTAATATCATTTGGAATTTCACCTTTCTTGTCCATCATATTCCTCTTTCTGCACTCTCTAGACACTTCCCTAAGAACTCGTCTTTTGATAGTGGAGTTAACCTTCCTTATTTTCATACAAATCTAATTTTTCAAATCTAACAAAATGTCCACCGCCTTGTTGAGGCGGAAGTATCAAGTTTGGGAAGCGACTACTCCATAGTGCTAATCCAAGAGGAGACGTGCTTGTGAAAAACTCTCCAAGTTCCGATATAGGTTTTTTCAGTTCTCTAAGTTTTTCCGAAATTTCCTTATACCTTTTACTCTTTTTATTAATCCCACTTCGCTGTGCCTCTAACTTAGCTATATTATCTAATATAGGTTTGACAATAGACTTGTAGTCTTCCTGAGTTATTAACAGCTTAACTTGACTTATACCATTTGCATAAGTAAGTTTAAACTTTCCAATAGGTTGTACTATCATATCTAATTAATTAAAAGTTGGTGGATGCTAGCCGTTTCTATTCCACCATTGCGTACTACAGTGCTAGCTACCGTCTAGACGACTCTCTTCCTCACATCGGTCTAGAGTTTGCTGGATTACTATTGCTTAGTTAAAAACTAAGGAGGGTTCAGCAAAAAGGCGTATGGTGCAGGATTCGAACCTGCGATGGGATTTCTCACGACGGGTTAACAGCCCGCTGCCGTCGGCCACTTGGCTAACCATACATATTATTTCCTCCCAGACATCTGTAAGTACCCCATTGGTACTTACCTTTTAATGATATTTTTACTCTTGTCCTCTGTATGGAGGAGGTATTGTTCCAGACACTAACCAAGTGTAGTTCTTAGAACTCTGTTCAAAATACCATTTAGCAGCTTTCTTTACAACATTAATTACTTTCTTCATAACATTAAAGTTTAAAATTGTTAATAATTAATCTAATAACAGAGCCACAAAAGGAGTTTAGTTGCGGAGGTAGGATTATTTCCAAATAAATTTATATGCAGTTTTCAATTTCCCTTTTACACATAAACTAATCTTCTAGCGAACACCTCCATTATAAGTTTTAGCATAGCCATTGTCTACTAACCAGTGTGCAGCATCGGCTATACTGTTCCAAGTCCTGATAAAGTTATTATTTAAATCATACTGAGATATTGATACAGGTTGCTTGCAACTTCCCAAATAAAATTTGTTCTTTGGTATATTGTTTATATTTATTACTTTAGAAACTGTATCAACAGAACATTGCATTTTGGCGGAAACTTCAATCATTGTCATTCCGCTAGTATATAAAGATATTATTTCTTTATAATCGAATAAGATAGCTCCATCGCCTCCCATAGTAGCATTATAGCCATTTGAGTATGTGTCTAGCTTATCTATAAATTGAATTTCATAAGAAGCTAATTCCTCATCATCACATTCATACAGCTACTCAACTATGAAATTCTCAACCCCGTACTTATTCATGGCATCGTACAACGGTCTCTTTTCACATCTTTCCTTCTTGCAATCATTACAATGTTCTTTAAATCTCTTAGTTACAGAATAAGTAGTTTTTCCAACATACTATTTTCCATTAATTAGATTTGTAATACAATAAATATATCCCATGTTCTATTCTTATTTAAAATTAAACATATTAGTAAGATTAGCGTTATCCAACTCACACCACGTGGAGGTTCTTACTTGTGAGTCTTGCGGAGGTAGGATTCGAACCGTTTATGACGATTTCTAGGTTATGAGCCTAGCGAGATGACCACTTCTCTACTCCACGATATTGGCAGCTACTTTACATCCGCTACCCAGGGATGCCTCTATCACCAGTGAGGCACGGACTATTCTAACCGTATAGCACGACTGGTTGGTAACGTCTCCAGACACGGCATTTAGACTGAAAATGTCGAAACAGTGATTTAAAGATTAAATAGGCTCTGGAAGATATTTCCAAATATAGCCATACTATGATTTGGTTTTATTCTTACAGCATCCTATAATATGACTCTATGCAGATTTATTGTCAGTAATTCCGTTATTAATTAACCATTCCTAAGCTTCTCTGGAACCAAAGAATACCTGTATAAAATTACCTGCTAAGTCATACTAAGCAATTAACTTTGCGTTACTTTTTCTAATTTTTATATTATTTGCCTTCAAAACTTTGTAAATAGTGTCTTTACAGCACCCTATTTTTTCTTGTATCTAAGAACTAGTATATCCCAATCTAGCTAATTCTACAATTTCACTATGATTGTATAGAATAGTGCCATCTCCTCCTTTAGAGGCATTGTACCCATTAGAACCATAAGTTCCTAGCTCTTTTATCCAATAGATTTCTCTTTCAGATAATTCAGAGTTACTATCTACATATTCCAATTCCTCTATCATAAAGTTCTCAACACCATACTTATTCATGGCATCATATAAAGGTCTTTTGTTGCATCTTTCTTTCTAAAAGTCATAACAATGTTCCTTCCAGCGCTCTTCTATAGAAGTAGTAGTTTTTCCTACGTATCGCTTGCTATTAATTAAATTTGTAATGCAATAAATATATGCCATATTTTTAAATTTAAAATTAGAATCCGTGGAGGGATTCGAACCCTCATTAAAGATTTCTCTTTTCAGTTTTGCAGACTGATGGCTAAACCATTCACCCACACGGATATTAAGATTTAAAGTACTTCTCTCTAAATGGGATATTAAATAATGAATCATTAATATCCTTATCAGTTATTTCCCTATCTAGAGCCTTCTCCGCACATTCGCTACAGATAAACACATGGTGGTCTGGATAATAATCTTTACCTCCCCCTTTGTAATAAGAGGAGAATTTCTTTGCAGCTTCTTTTTCAAAATTGGTTAGCTTAAAGTAATTTATTATCTTGTTCCAAACCTCATCAATAAACATTGGAGAGTTATGGTCTCCATAATAAAATTCTTTATTACATACTGTACACTTTATTTTCATAAAACTTAAATTTTGAGTAGGTAATGAGAATCGAACTCACATCCTCGGCATGGCAAGCCGATGCACTAACCGTTGTGCTATACCTACAAATGTGCAGATAGAGAGACTCGAACTCTCCCCTTCAGATTGGAAGTCTGACGTGCTCAAACCATTAACACCACATCTGCATAAGGAGAGTTATACGATACTCTCCTAAACGCTATCTTAAGATAGTAATTCCTGTGCCTCAATCTCGCCGATTATTTTAGTAACCGCAATCTTGAACGGATTTCCCTTAGTCTTGTCAAACAGATGTACATCACGTACCTCATCAACCTTGTCAGGAACATTCACCTTTCTTTTCCCTCTCTCTATGGTCTTCCAAGTGATGACTTCGCACCGTTTCACGTCATAAACGCTATCGTTGCGGTCTACATAGACCCTGAAGAAGTTCTTCTTATACTTCACAATCTCAACTCTTTTAAAGTTTTTGATGTTAGCATGAAATTTCAAATCGCATTTTCCGTTAGGTAAGAAAATCAATTCTGCCATAATGATACTCCGCATAGTCGGAGATTCAAAGTTAAACTATGTTAATTCCAGTCTTTCGTCTGGCACTCCACCTCGTTTTAACCAATAGCTACTGTTCTTCACTACTTGAGCTAAGCTCTAAACTGGGATAAAGGTATTATTCTATATACATAAATGGTTTTCCAAATTCTTGCCTGAAAGACTCAAGCCAGCCTTCCATTTCCTCATCACTATCAAAATAGATAGACTCATCATGTCTCTCAGAGAACTCTAGAATAATATGCGGCTTCTGG